>CAZUCI010000004.1:0-6181 GCA_964619485.1 uncultured Lachnospiraceae bacterium | reverse complement strand
CCTTTTTGTCGAATCCTTTTTGCAGAATCCTTTTTGTCGAACCCTTTTTGTCGAATCCTTTTTGTCGAACCCTTTTTGTCGAATCCTTTTTGAAGAATCCTATCTGTAAAATCCTATATCAAATATGCAGGCATTAAAAAGCTAAAATGTCCTTGAAATGGGATACAGTTTACTTTTTCATACTAAGACAGCAGGTGTACGGCCAGGGTAATCCAGTTATAACATCACTTTTTCTCTGTGTCCTGTTCGTAGTCTTCCAGAAAGCTGTGCTTACACCCTTCCTTATCCTTATAAGCTATCACCGTATTGAGATTTACATTATACATGCCCTTGAATATATTTCCCTCTACATATGGATTCATCTTTTTCATGGACCTGATTAGCTGCTTGATTTCCATTCTTTTTGATGCTGATGTCCCATCCTCACGGCAGGAGGAACAGGTATCTGTAAAGTGACAGGCACATTGGATAAAATGCAATTCGTTATAATCTCTCCACCTGATGATATCGTCCTCTCTGACGTAATACATGGGGCGAATCAGCTCCATTCCTTCAAAATTGGTGCTGTGAAGCTTTGGCATCATGGTCTGTACCTGAGCCCCATACAGCATTCCCATTAGAATTGTCTCAATTACATCATCATAATGATGCCCCAGTGCAATCTTGTTGCAGCCCAGCTCCTTTGCCTTACTGTAGAGATATCCACGTCTCATTCTTGCACAGAGATAACAGGGCGACTGCTCCACTTCATAAACCGCATCAAAAATCTGCGTCTCAAAAATCGTAATGGGAACTCCCATCATTTTTGCATTTTTCTCAATGACCAGGCGATTCACCTCACTGTATCCCGGGTCCATAACGAGAAACTCCAGCTCAAACTGAAACTTGTTATGCCTCTTTAATTCCTGAAAAAGCTTCGCCATCAGCATGGAATCCTTTCCGCCTGAGATACAGACAGCAACCTTATCCCCCGGCTGCAGCATTTCGTATTCATTAATACCCTTCACAAAAGGTGCAAAGATGCTTTTATGAAAAGTCTTCTGGATACTCTTCTCTACCTCTTTTTGTTTCCCTGCATAATCGTCCTCATAAGAAGAAGTCAGCCAGCTGGCATATCCACCTTTTAAACTGACTGCATCATACCCCAGGGAACGAAGGCATGCTGCGATTTCAAGACTTTGCAGACCCTTCATACAATAGAGAACATAAGACAGACGCTTATCCAGCGTTCCCTCCATTGCCTTCTCTTTCAACCGATTACAGTTTTCTGCATTTGGTATGGCTCCATACTGAAAAGAAATTTCATCCCGCACATCTATTAATTTATATAAAGAAGGATGCATATCTGCCAGCTCTTCTATCGTAATCTCTGCATATTCGTATTTCTCAAATATCATTATTCATTCTCCTAAATCCTACTTTTTCAATAGACTTTATTGTACATAGGAGCTTTCGCTTTGTCAATAAAGCAGGCACGTCTGCGTTTTTTTCCAGGCATGTCTGCGTTTTTAGTCCAGGCATGCACGCATCTATAGCCCTGCTATTACCCATAAAAAACGAACCATCTTTTGCGACTTTAGGAAATAAAAAAGATATTCCGTCAGGAGTATCTTTTTTATTTCCAGGAGCAAAAATGGTCCGTTTTTTATAAAACAACAATGCTTAATACTATTCATGCTTTTTAAGAATATCCATAAAGCTTTCTACATTGGCAGTAATGTCTCCTTTAAATACAGAAGAACCAGAAACGATAACATTGGCTCCAGCTTCCAGAATCATTGAGACATTTTGCAGGTTGACGCCACCATCTACAGCTACATCAACAGAAAGCTTTCTGCGGTCAATTTCGGCTTTTACATCAATTATTTTCTGTGTGCAGGCCTCTATGTACTTCTGACCACCAAATCCGGTATTTACTGTCATAATCAAAACCTGATCTACATAGTCAAGATATTGGTAAATCTCTTCGATGGGAGTCTGAGGATGAAGACTGATTCCAGCTTTCAATCCCTTTTCTTTAATCTTTTTTAAGGTTTCAGCAATGCATTGACATGCCTCAACATGAATGGTGATTCCATCTGCGCCAGCCTCTGTAAACTGGTCAATATATCTTTCAGGCTCAGTAATCATCAGATGCACATCAAAGAATTTGTCTGTTACTTTTCTCAAAGAAGAGATAACCGGAAACCCAAAAGAAATTGATGGAACGCATACACCATCCATAACATCGAGATGAATATACTGTGCTCCGGCCTTATCTGCTTTTTCTACCTGTTCTCCCAGGCTTGCAAAATCACATGCAAGAATGGATGGGGATAAAATATTCATTGTTTAGTATCTCCTTTTGTTTTTACATTCTTCGTATAGTCCTACATAATCGTCGTATCGCTCTTTGCTGATTTTACCCTGGCAAAGTGCTTCCTTTACTCCACAGACCGGTTCGTGAATGTGTGCACACCCCTGATATTTACATGCACTCTCGTATTGTCCGAATTCTCTGAATGCGCCTTTCAGCTCATCCGGTAACAATCCGGATACATCAAGAGCACTAAATCCTGGTGTGTCAAAAATAAAGGTATCCTCCCCCAAAAAGATAAGCTGAGAATGTCTGGTAGTATGCTTTCCACGCTCAAGCTTTCTGCTGATATCGCCTGTCTCCATAACAATCTCTGATTGAAGTGAATTAATCAGCGTGGATTTGCCCGCCCCACTGGGGCCTGCAACCGTAGTCACTTTGCCTTTCAGAATTTCTCTGATCTGATCGACATTTTCTCCGGTCTCTGCACTGATAAATAAAACCTCATAGCCCGCACTTTCATAAATAAAGGCAAGCTCTTTTCTCTTCTCATCTTCTGCTAAATCTATTTTGTTAAAGCATATCACAGTATCTACCTTTGCGATTTCCATCTGCACCAGAAATCGGTCCAAAAGTCCCAAATTTGGTTCCGGCGCGGTAACTGCAAAAATAACCAGTGCCTGGTCAATGTTTGCCACTGCCGGACGAATCAATTCATTTTTTCGTTCCAGTAAATCTGTGATATTTCCCAGATGCTTTTCTTCATCAAGAACTTCCATGGAAACCATATCCCCAACCAATGGCTTTCTGTGGTCCTTCCTGAAAACACCCTTCGCCTTACACTCGTATAAAATTCCATCTTTGCAGGACACATAATAAAAGCCTGCAATTCCTTTTGTTATCTTTCCCTGCATCAGGCACCCATCCTGTAGTTTAGTTTGCCTGTGTAAAGTTTACAGGAGCAGAACCATAATTTACATTCTCATTTACATTTTCCATGATTTCCGCACCATTTTCATCCATAGTTCCGGTTCCAACCTGGGTGGTACGAACTCCGGTATAGGAAACTGTTCCGTTTGCTGATTTTAATCCGGTGAGATTTACATCATATGGGAAAGTGCTGGTGGAATAGGTCTGGCTTGTTCCGTCTGCTGCTGTAATTGTAATGGTAACGGTGTCTCCCTCCACAAATCCGGATGGAGCAGGAATACTTGCTGTATAGTTATAGGTCACTGCTTTTTTTCCAAGACTTAATACAAAGCTTACAGCCGTCTGTTCATCCACTTCCATTCCAGGAGAGTAGCTCTGGGAGATTACACACCCCTCTGTCACACTGTCACTGTATTCCTCCGTAACTGTTCCTGCCTTCAGATTCACAGAGCCAAGCTTATCCTTTGCTGCGCTTTCCGAAAGTCCTCTTAAATCTGGTACATCAACCTTTGCGACCTCTGCGCCCTGGCTGATAATAATAGTAATCAGTGCATTGACAGCTGCCTTGGTATCACCTTCCGGGTTCTGGGACATAACATATCCCTTATCCACTTCGTCCGAATAACCATTTTCTGTGGCAACCTTAAAGCCTGCCTCTTTTAATTTAGCATAAGCTGCATCCTCTGTCATACCGAGAACATCCGGGACATCAACACTGGCGGTTCCGGAGCTGACTGTAAGTGTAACCTTACTCTGCGGGCTCACCATTTCTCCCTCTTTGACACTCTGTTCCATAACAACATTCTCAGCAGTATCATCGGACTCCTCATATTCAACTGTAACATCCAGATAAAGCTCATCCAGTGTTACCTTGGCAACCTCAACCTCCATGCCAACCACGTTGACCATTTCGACCTGTTCGGTCTGTTCTTCCTGCTGTTTGTCTTTTCCTTTAAAAATGCCGACCGCATTGGCAACCAGAACCAGTGCGATAATTCCGATAATGACTGCGGCAACGATTGCCAGAATGGTTGTCACACGTTCCATTTTGGGATCCATGTCGTCATCATCCTCGTATTCGTCATCCTCGTCTTCGTCCTCATCTTCCTCGTCCTCAAGAATCTGAACGGCCTTAACGGGACGTTTGGGAGCAGTTTCTTCTTTCAGGCGCATATGCTCCTCTCCGATAACAGAAACTCCAATCTTTTCTTTGATTTCCGCTACATCCTCCTCTGAGATAGCTTTGGTGGCAGCCGAAATATCCGGATCAATAAACTCCACAAAATCATCATTAGGATAAAGAAGAGAACGTTTCAGGTCAGTAATCAGATCACCCATCTTCTGATATCTTCTGTCAGGACTCTTCTGTGTACATTTTAAAATAATTTTTTCAATACTAACGGGGATTTCCGGCACATACTCTCTTGGTGATGGCATTTCCTCCTGGATATGCTTAATTGCAATTGCAACTGTTGTCTCACCATCAAATGGCACATGACCCGTTAACATCTCAAACATGGTGCAGCCCAGCGAATAGATGTCACTCTTCTCATCTGAGAAGCCGCCTCTTGCCTGCTCTGGGGAAGTGTAATGTACTGATCCCATCACATTGGATGTAATGGTGTTACTTGTTGCAGCCTTTGCGATACCAAAGTCTGTAACCTTCACCTTTCCATCCTTGGAAATAATAATATTCTGTGGCTTAATATCACGGTGGATAATGTGATTATTATGTGCTGCCTCAATTCCCATGGAAACCTGAATGGCAATACTGATTGCCTCCTTGATGGACAACCGGGATTTTTTCTCAATATAATTTTTCAGAGTGATGCCCTCTACCAGCTCCATAACAATATAGTAGATTCCATCCTCTTCCCCAACATCATAAACATTAACAATGTTTGGATGCATCAGTCCTGCGGCAGCCTGCGCCTCCACACGGAACTTTGACACAAAATTGGTATTTTCACTAAATTCATTTTTCAGCACCTTCACTGCTACAAAACGATTCAGCTTATGGTCCTTTGCCTTATATACATCGCTCATTCCGCCTGTTCCGATTTTATCCAAAATCTCATAACGGTCTCCGATTAACATTCCAAGTATAATCATTTCGTCACCTCATCCTCAAATGGTTTCACTAAAACGACAGCAATATTATCTTTGCCACCGTTGTTATTGGCTGCACTGATCAGTGCTTCCGCTTTACTCTGAAGCGTATCGAGCTGCTCATCACAGATAATCTGTGCAATTTCCCGATCCTCCAGCATATTGGTAAGTCCGTCCGAGCAAAGAAGAATGATATCATCCTCCTTCAGTTCCACTGTAAAGAAATCTACCTCAACATCATCCTTCGCACCAATTGCTCTTGTGATAATGTTTTTATCGGGGTGTTTCCTAGCTTCCTCTCTGGCAATTCCTCCAAGCCTTACCATTTCCTCCACCAGTGAATGATCTCTGGTAACCTGTTTTATTTCCTTTGGTCCTACTATATATAGTCTGGAATCTCCCACATTCGCAACCTGAAGATACTTTCCAATCACGGTTGCAACAACAACTGTTGTTCCCATGCCGTAAAGATTTTCATCTGATGCAGCAACCTCCCGCACCTTCTGATTTGCACTTTTGATTGCCTTTTTTATAATGATAGTCGGATTCTTTTCAAATGAATGATCAATCTCATGTACAATCTGTTCCACCGTACACTTCGAAGCGTAGTCACCTGCGTTATGTCCTCCCATACCATCAGCTACGATAAACAGGTTCGGCATATTGCCCAAGGGCTTCGACGAAGAGAACACATAATCCTGATTTAATTGTCTTTTTCTTCCGATATCCGTTACGGAATATGATTTTAGCAACGTATATCCTCCTTGCTCTCGTCCAAATGTCTCTTTCTAAGCTGTCCACAGGCACCATCAATATCTCTGCCCATTTCCCTTCTAATAGTAACAT
>CAZUCI010000003.1:0-75959 GCA_964619485.1 uncultured Lachnospiraceae bacterium | reverse complement strand
GCTGCTCAGGCTGCTCAAAATGCTGCCGCTGCACTGAATGCCGGCTCACCGGCAGACACACAAACTCCGGCAGAATAAAATGAATTCAGAAATAAGATAAGGCTGTAGAACTATAATCTTTTCAGTCAGGTGCTTCTGTCACCACCGGTACTTATGCGCTGTTCTTTAGCGCATTACGTACCGCTGTGAGTGACAGGCAGCGAAAGCGTGCCTGACTGGAAACGGTTATAGTTCTACAGCCTTTTTATATTTCAATAATTTTATTTTTGTACGGTATAGAAGTTTGTGTTCTCGATCTGTTTGATTCCATCCAGTGTGAAGCCTGAGATTTCGCTGTACTGCCAATAAGGTGATGATCCAACGGGAATTGTAAAGTAAACCATATCCTCATCATTATCCTCATTCTTATAAGCAAAATGAAAGCTTCTCTCATTTCCCGCAGCATCTTTAAAACAAAACTGCAATGTATCCTGTAAAATATCCTTCTTTAAAACTCCAATCTGGATTAAGGATATATCAGTTCCAGCTTTTGGCTGATCAAGGACAATCTTGCACCGAGTTCCGCTTTCCTGGTTGCTGCTTACAGCAGGGGAACAGGCAAGCTCTGTCAGTCCAAATTCTCCGTTGATAACCGTTTCAGAGCGGTTCATTGCTTTTCCCCAGATCTGTGGAAGCATGCCCATCTGCTCCTTATGATACAGGCTGGAAACAGCCTCTCTGCCAGCCTCATTCTGCGCTCCATTTAATAACAGAAAAATGACATTCTCATATACCTGAGGTTCATATCCCATTTCCAACAAACAGTCGTACATATACAGACTTCGTATGGAAAAAGGAGCTTCGTCAAACGTGATAGTTGGTGCTAACAGAATAAGCCGTGGACTTTGTTCCTCCACCATTTTCACTGCCTGCTCCTGCATTCTTTTATTACTGATATTATAACCTGAGGTGTAGGGAAGAACCGTCTGGGCATCAAACACCATATAATTGGCTACCTGATTGGTCAAATCCAGATATCTGCCATCAGGAGCAAACTGATCGAGAACAGTCTTCACATTTTTCAGACTGTTTAACTCGTTCCCATTGATAAATCCCCTTCCCAGATTCTTCATGCCAACATCTGCCCCATCCACATAGACAATAGGGTCCATGACCTTTTTTCCCATAACAGTCAACTCTGTCTCTGCCGGAACGTGCTCTGCCTTCAAAAAATCTCCCGGGAAAAACGAATCAGATATTCCCATAATAGAAACACAGAGGAATAATCCGCCCAAAAGACAGCCCATCCGCAGATAATCCATATTTTCTGCAAGCCTTTCCACACTGATCAGCAGAAACATAAACAGGAAAAACACCGCAAGAACCTTTGTCCTGAGTGCTGCATCATACCTTACAAATGCATAATTAGCTATCACCAAAAGTGCTGCAAAAAGACTGACAAACATCCAGAGCTCTTTGTGATACTGCCTTCCCTTACAGGAAATGTTGCATTCTCCTGCTTTCTCTTTCCATCCATCCTTAAGCGCAAATACCAAAAACAACAGCAATGGCAAGAATAACGCAAAGGTATTTACAAAGGAGTAATCCTCCCCAAACACAGCCATCCCGTTAACCCAGGTGGTAGTCCCGGCATTGTCACCAAGATAGGTTATTATTTTTAAGAAAAGAGGGATAAAGGCAATTCCGGTTATTAATAAAATCACATAGGAAACTGCCAGCTTCATGGAATATTTTTTATCCCAGTTTTTGTAATCTTTTACTGTTTTGACTCCATCGGTGAAAAAACGAACAAGAAACTCCGGCAGAAAAGCCACTGCAAAGGCACTGCCAATTGACACATTCCAGGAAATAGCCAGAATACAGCCCATAATCCAGAGCCAGATAAAGCGCAGGCTGTCCCTTCTCGCCCAGTCACTCATTAAAATCAAAAAACCACAAAAGAAGAACAGATATCTCACACCGGCTGTCTCGATTAAAAACGGCATAAATAAGTAAATCAAAATCAATGAAACCATTCTGTTTTTGTAAAGACTCCCGATTATGACTGCATATATGGCAGCCATCAGTAATCCACTGACCATTACTGCTGCACTGTTAGATAAATAGCTTCCATCAAACAGCCCATAATTAAAAATTCCATAGAAATAATCACAAAAACCATGGATGGGAATTAACTCCTTGTAGGGAAGCTTTCCATAGGACAGGAGCTGCTGCATGGGAACTGTCATCTCTCCGTTATGAAAGAAATCCACCCTGCAGATGCCCTCAGGTGTCATAAGCACCCGGCTCATGGCAACAAGAATCAGTGTTGTCAGACAAATTCTCTCTTTTTTGCGGCAAAGCTCAAAGGCAGTAAATGCTATAAATAAAACCAGAAGCATCAGACAGCAGAGCTTCCATCTCCCGGAATAGAAAAGCTGCATAATGCCATCCACGTTTTCATAGTGATAATAAAACCTGTAATAAAGTAGAAGCTGCAAAGGTAAAAGCAGTTGAAGCACTGCTGCGACCCGCCAAAACCAGGTTTTTACTTTTTCTTTTTTCCAGAAAAACCGGATTTCTGATACGTCCCACACTGTTTTTTTGGCGTCAGCTTTCTTCCTGTTTTTAAATATAAACCTAAACATGATTGCAAATATCAGATAAAAGCAGGGCAGTAAAAAAAGAATCAAATAAAACAGCGACATATCTCCCTGCTTATCGTAGCCATCCCATAACGTTATTCCAGCGGACAGCTCCTGATACAATGGAATGCTTTCATAAAGCCTTTCCTTAATAAGTCCTGCAATTCCCATGGTAACAAGTACACTAAAAAGGGCAGCGCAAAATGCCTCTGCCCAGCTTTGTTCCCTCATAAAAAAATAAAATCTTTTTTTCTCTCTGATTTCATTCATGCTCTCTGCTATAGTCCTTTTCCTGCTGTTTTCTATATTCCTCATAGGTTACCGGAATCTCTTCCTTAATCCACTTTTGTAAACATTCCCGCAGCTCATCACCACTGATTGGTTTCCTGATACAATCGTTAAATCCATTCTCAATCGCTTCTTCTCGGACATCCTCCTTGGTATTGACCGTCATCAAAACCACAGGGACCTTTTTATAATATGAATCTGGCAAAAATCTAAGCTCACGCACTGTTTCTGCGCCACTCTTTTCCGGCATCATATAGTCCAGAAAAACAATCTGAAAATCCTTACTTTCCAACAGCTCCAGTGCTTCAGCGCCAGAATAGGCACTCTCACTTTCAACTCCGACTCCGGATAGAATGGCTGATACCAGCTTGCATACCTCACGGCTGTCATCAACAACCAGGGCTTTTACCTGCTGCTTAAACATTCGGTTTTCCTTCTTCTTAAGAGCCTGCTGCTTCAGCTTCATAATCTCAATGTTCTGCTGTTCCATCCTCTGTTCGATTGTTTTTTCATCTGCCACCCTCTGCAAAAGTGTGATTTTAAAAAATGCCTCATGACGACTGGACAGATCCTCAAATCCACCGTGAAGCTCCTCCACGATATTTTTGCCAAGAAAGTAGCCAAGAGCTGTTTTGTTTGCTGTTTCAGCAGCAATATTGGAATCACCCTTAATCCGCACCACCAGGGTAATATTCTGTCCTCTTTTGGCACAGATTCCATCATCAAAGCTGACCTCCATGGTAACAGCAGCTTTTGAGTGATACATCAAAAGGTCCGAACAGATTCCGGTCAAGGCCTGTCTCAGCTTCTTTTTATCCCCCTGCAGTCTGACTGGAAGCTGTTCATCCAGCTGTACCTGCATGATTTTTTCTTTTCCCTTAATCAGAGAATTCAAATCCTTATCAATGTCATGAAAAAAGGACTGCGTATCATAGCCTGTATCCTGTGGCTTCTCCTCACGGCCTTCTCCCCTGTTCTTTACTGTACTGTCTGATCCAGGTGCCACTTCATATCTGTTTTGTTTCCCATCTTTTTCCACAGAAGCACCATTGCCCCTCCATGAGAAATTTGAGTCAAAATAGGACGAAGCTTTGCAGATAACCACTGCAAATAACAGATATTCCAATGAAAACTTCAGGATAGTGATATAGATATTGTCATTGCTGTAAACCAGAGAAATGCTTTTATCCAGACAGCTGTTTCTGAAAAAACAGGCAAAAATCATAATAAAATAACCTGTCAGACACATTCTCAAAGATAATTTTTCATCACAGTACAAAAGACTCAGCAGCGGAAGCAGAATGTAAATCCCCGAGAGCTCCACAAAAGGATTAATTGCAATCAGAAGGAACATGCCCGCCATACAAAACAAAATGAGATTGGCAATCAATCCTTCATCATAAAAAATTCTGTTTGCAAAAAGCGGAAACAGGGATCCAAACATAAAAACAAAGCAGATGCCAAGAAGCACCGGAAGCGGTATCGTGCTCTTTTCGATTTGCAGCAATACAAAAAGAACTGGAATAAAAATCAGAAAAACCAATATCACCTTTGCCAGGAATCTATTTATTTTTTTTGCGTTTTCTGTTCTTTCGTCTCTGCTCATCTGTATTTATTCCCCAATAATATACTATTTTTACTGCTTCTCTTCACCAAATTTTACCATAACAAGAAATGTTTATCAAATAAAACAACGCAAGCATTGACAAATAAATCATCCTTTGTTAAAATATCACTCGTGGGTTAAACAATTGACACAAGCTGGTATGGCTCAGGTGGTAGAGCGTCGCATTGGTAATGCGGAGGTCACGGGTCCGACTCCCGTTACCAGCTTTTAAAGGGAAGTGCAGATGCACTTCCCTATTTTGTTGGATTTATAATTTGCAAGCGGGGCACGAAACGATAAAAAAGTGCTCTCTGTGCCCCGCCGATATCCGCCAAATGGTTTACATAATGCATTTCTGGGCAAACTCTAACCATTTGGCGGTATTTATATCCCATTTTCTTAAATTAGCGGGGCATGAAATAGCATTTCAAGTGCTTTTCTGCCCCGCTTAAATTAGGATTTCCAGCTTTTAGCTTAAGCTTACTACTTTACCATTCATTCTTCTTTAGCGGCTGCAGATTTCAGGAAATTGAGCAAGCTTTAAAAACTCAAGCATCCTTTACGAAATTAGACAAGCTTAAAAAACTCAAGCATCCTTTAAAAAAACCTCATCCAGCGTTTGAAATAAAACGCCTGTCTCCACAGGTTTGGCAATATGCCCATTCATACCGGCATTCAGTGCTTCTGTAACATCACTGGAAAAGGCATTGGCTGTCATGGCAAAGATTGGAACTGTTCCTGCATCTGCCTTTTCACTGGAGCGGATTGCCTTTGTGGCTTCATATCCATCCATAACGGGCATGTTGATATCCATAAAAATACAATCGAAGGTTCCCACCTTATTATCCACAAACATGTCCAGTGCCTGCCTTCCATCCTCTGCACAGACCACATTTGCACCAGTCATCTTAAGAAGACTGACAACTACCTCAAGATTCAACGCAACATCATCTACCACCAGAATGGTTTTTCCCTCATAATGGTACTGCTTCTCCGGTTTCTTCTCCGTAACAGGCTTCTCTCCGCTGGCAATTTTCATCAAAACATTATAGATTTCCGACTGGAACAGGGGTTTGGTGATAAAGAAATTTGCACCAGCCTCTTTTCCCCTGTCCATCACTTCATTCAAATCATAGGCTGTCAGCACAACGATGGCCGCATCATCACCAAAGATACTGCGAATCTCCTCTGTCAGCTCTAAACCATCCATCTGCGGCATTTTCCAGTCAACCAGACACAGGTTAAAGGGCTTATCCTGATCCTCTGCCTCTCCAAGCATTTCCAGGGCATCCTCACCGGAGTATGCACTGCTATGTGTCACTCCGATACGCTCCAAAATTTCTTCACAGTAAGCACAGGCTTCCCTGTCATCATCAACAACAAGTACACGAATTTCACTAAATTCCTCCTGGAAAACCGGTTCATTCTCCTCCCCTGCTTCAAAGGTCAAATCAACTGTAAAGACAGTCCCCGTGCCGGGTTTGCTTTCCACCTGAATGGTTCCATTCATGCACTCCACCAGCTCCTTGGCAATAGCCAGTCCAAGTCCACTGCCGCCATGCTTTCTGGCCGTACTTGCAGACTCCTGCTCAAATGGCCTGAACAGACGCTGCTGCAGCTCCTCACTCATACCACACCCGGTATCCTTTACTATAAAGCGAAATTGAACCTTGTTACCCGATGAACTTGCCTGGATGATATAAAAGTCAACGCAGCCCTCCGCTGGCGTAAATTTCACTGCATTGGACAGAAGATTCATCAGAATCTGATTCACACGCAGCTCATCACCTATGATTTTTTCTCTGGTAACACCCTTCATGTGGACCTGAAACTGTATGTTTTTCTGTGATGCCTGCTGGTAAAACATATTACATACATTGGAAATCGCCTGCTTGAAATCATAAGGCGCACAGTCAATTTTCAGCTTTCCGTTCTCTATTTCTGACATGTCAAGCACGTCATTGATAATGCCCAGTAAAAGTCTGGAGCTTCCGTCAATTTTGTTGAGATAATCTTCCACCTTAATATGATCATCCAGATTGCTGCGAATTAAGGTAGACAGTCCGATAATGGCATTCATCGGCGTACGGATTTCATGACTCATCTGTGCCAGGAACTGACTTTTTGCCCTGCTCGCCTGATTCACATCCTCCAATGCTTCCTCCAGCTGGCAGTTCATGCTCTCAAGCTCTGTGTTTGTATTTCTGATTACAGCCATCTGACGCCTTCTCGTGGCAACATAATGTGCTGCCAGCGCACAAATCAGCACTACTAAAACTCCGATAACCGAAAGAGGAATACGATATTTGTAGCAGATTTCTCCAAAGGACAGCTGGTACGGCATACCCGTTGTATAATTAATAATACACTGTTGAACCTTGGAGGAACCAACCTGTTCAATCGCCTTGTTCAATACAGAAATAAGCAGCGTGGACTGTGCTTCCAGCTGACTGTCCTCTGCCCCGTGAATTCTCATAAGGGAAAAGGGTTCATCATACCCGGAATTGGGTACAGCCTGAAGGTTCTCAAATACCGGTTTATTCAGCTCATAGTCCACAATATACTGATTGGCAATGACAAAGTCTGCTCTGTCCTCCACAACTGCCTTAAAGGCATTCTCCACAGTACTATAATAGGAATAGCTGTAATCCGGATAAAACTCCCTGAGCATGCTCTGTAAATTATCCGAGCATCTTGGTATGGCAATCTTTTGTGCCTTTCCGACAGGCACCTCGCCTTTTTTGCTTACAAGAACAGCCTGGGTATCTACATAGCTGATTGTCAAATCCCCTTCATACTTTTTCTGCGTAAAGGAGTTGCTTCTCACATCAGCCATAAGGTCCAGCTGCTTCTCATTAAAATCAACCATATTAGGATGGTGGCGATCCACCAGAACGTATTCAAAGGAAATGCCACTTGCCTCACTGATCTGATTCAAAAGATCAACGGTCATCCCTGTTACCTTCCCTGTCTTTTCATCCACATAGGATATCGGCCTGGAATCATCCCATATTCCCACCCGGAGTGTCGGAAGGCTCTTTACGAAATCAATTTCCTCCTTCGTCATGGGGTCCTCATTATAAATTGGAAAATATTCTGTAACCAGAGAGGCCTGAAAATCAGGATCTGCAATTTCTATTTGATTTAATGCGTTGGCAAGCTCCTCACCAAGCTTTAAATCATCCTTGCGGTACATGTAATAATATTGCGCTGTCCCTGCTTTTCCAAGAAGCTTCATATCCGAAGAAGCGCGCATAACATTGGCAACAATGGCATCTACCTCTTTATTTTGAAGAGCCGCCTCCAGCTCCTTCTGATTGTCAAAAAACACAATCTTCGGTTCAAAGCCGTGCAATGCCTTATAATCTTCAAAAATTTTGGCATAGGTATTGCCACTCTCGATGCCAAAGGTCATTTGATTAAAGGCTTCATAATCCTCATAGACAGTCTCATTATCCTTCGTGGTAAGAATAGCCGCATACACCTTTCCAATCGGAAAGGAGCTGAAGCCAAACTCCTCCAGCCTTTCAGCTGTTATCTGACTTGGGGCAAGAAGGTCTATTTTATTCTCACGGAGCATTTCAATGGCCTCAGACCAGCTGGATGCTTCCACATACTCATAGCTCCAGCCGGTATAGCCCGAGATTTTTTTCAGATAATCCACATCATAGCCACTGCAGTTTCCACTTGTGTCAAAGGAATGAAACCCTTCCAGGGGATATACCCCCACACGGACAGTCCGTCCCGTTTCCCCTGCAAATACAAAGGTATACGACAGCCCTGCAAAAAAGAATAAGCAAACTATTGTCCAAACTATTTTTCTAATCTTCTTAAACATTCACAGTTCCCCCGCTACAGTATTTTTCCACTTCGGAAAATAATAATTTTTCATTTACCGGCTTTGCAAGGTGTGCATTCATTCCCATGGAAAGAGACATTTTTACATCATCAGGAAAGGCGTTTGCACTTACGGCAATAATCGGGATACTTTCTCCCTGTGCCTTTACCGAATTTCTAATTGCCCCTGCTGCCTCATATCCATTCATAACAGGCATCTGAATATCCATAAAAATAACCTGATAGGTGTTTTCCGGTGCCTCTTCAAATGCATCAACGGCTGCCTTACCATTTTCAAAGATAGAAATCTTCATTCTGGACTTCTGCAGAATACGCTGTAAAATTTCAGCATTGATTCTGTTATCCTCCACAATCATGGCATGCACATTGGAGAAATCATAAGCCTCCAGCTTCTCTTCCTTTTTATATTCCCCAAAATCGGTAATAAAGGAATTAAACAGTTCAAAATAGCTGTCCATTTTGTAAATGCAGTGATTTACCTGCTCCATGTCCGCCACCTGGCTTAGGCGCTCCCTGTCTGCTGAAAGTGCAAATATTTCAGGTGCATTTTCAAGTGCAGCAATTTCTTCAATAATCTGCACATAATTCTCCCACAGATCAATGTTCAGAATACAGACTCCATATTCATAGGGTCCACCTGTTCTGGACTTGATTTTTCTTTTAACCTTTTCGATATCCTCTGCAATTTCCGCTTTTACCCCGATTTTTTTCAAAGTGTCCTTTGC
Source organism: uncultured Lachnospiraceae bacterium (assembly GCA_964619485.1). Classification (GTDB taxonomy): domain Bacteria; phylum Bacillota; class Clostridia; order Lachnospirales; family Lachnospiraceae; genus UBA2882. The sequence goes on along the minus strand of CAZUCI010000003.1, from coordinate 66,858 downwards.
CATCTGCTGATCATATTCTACGGTCTCACAGACAATGGTCCGAACCTGCTGACATTTAATATTGTTCTCAATCAGCTCTTCGATGGAAGGACTCCTCATTGGAAGAGTAATGGTAAAAGTACTTCCCTCGCCTTCCTTACTTTCCACTGCAAAGGTTCCATCCATCAGCTTTACAAAAAACTGCGTGAGAAACAGTCCCAGGCCAAGACCACCGTGGGTTCTGGAATAGGACGGATCACTTTGGTGAAAAGCCATATCTATCTTTCTTGTAAACTCCTGAGACATTCCTTTTCCATTGTCCCTGCAGGAGAATACCAGTGAAACATGCTCCTGGTCTACGTATTTCTCGGAAAGCTTCGCCTCCACAGTGCCACCCTCCGGTGTGAATTTCACTGCATTTTCCATAATATTCTGAAAAATCAACGCAACGCGTAGGCTGTCTCCGCATAAATACTGTCTTACTACATCCTGTATTTCAAAATGATAATTCTGTTTTTTTTCTTCAGCCTTCAGTGCAATCAGCTGATCTACCTGTAATATCACATCTTTTATCCTGATAATGCCATTTTTCAACTCCACTGTTCCAGATGAAATTCTGGAGTAATCCAGCATACTGTCAGAAATTTCCGTCAGCTGCTGTGCCGCGGACTGAGCCTTCTGCACGCATTCACCTTCCCCATATTTCTCACCAATCATTGACAGATAGGATACCACCGCATTCAGTGGCGTGCGAAGCTCATGGCTGATCATCATAAAGAATTCTGTTCGGGCACTGCTCTGACACTGTCCTGATTTGTCTGCAGCATGGTCGTGTCATAGGCATCGTACAGTCCGCCGGCGTAGGTATTATTATGATTAGAACCGTTTACCACTGCAATCCTCCGGATGTTCCCATCGAAGGTATCCCGGCTTAACATGGCCAGTGACGTTGTCATATAGGGATTGCTGATATCAATTCCATGATCTGCAGCCAATCCATAGTCGTGAAAACAGGTCAGATCAATATCTGCCTTTCCCTCTCTTACAAAGGCATTATATTCCTCATAGGTATCGAAGCTGACGAACCGATAATCAATCCCAATCCGTTCTGCTATTTCTTCAAACAGCTCGGGCGCGATTCCCACGGGATTTCCTTCTCTGTCATAGGAGGAGTACGGGGCAAGATCCGGATTGGTGACCACGGTAAATACCTTTCCGGAATCCTTTACCTGCTTTAAATAATCCAGCTCCTCCTTATTAAATACCAGATCCTCCTCTTTGGGATCTGAAAAATACTTTTTCTTAAGCTCATCCTTCCAGCTGGGCGAATTAAAATTCATTCTGCTGATTGCCTCATTGAGCTGTGAAAGCAGTCTGGTGTCTCCTTTTCTGACGATGGCGTAATAATCAACCGGATCAAACTCCTCAAGAACCGTCTCTCCGTTGACCGTTCTTAAATTGGTACTCAGAATCGCATCCACCTCTTTGTCGGCAAGTGCCTTCTCAAGCTGGTCCAGATTATCATAATATTTGGTGGAATAAGAAAAATGATTCTTATCTGCAAAATTTTCCAGCTTCACATTTCTGCTTGATCCCTGCAGGCATCCAACTGTCATGCCCTCATAGGTTCCGGGATCTCCCACCACATATTCAGTCTCCTCTTTCCTTACCGAAAGTATGGTGGCACTGTTGCCAATAGGCTCATCAGAAAAATCGTACTTTTCTGTCCATTCTGCTGTCTTCTGTGCCGAGGTCAGCAAATCAATTTCTCCGTTGTCAAGCATGGTAAGCATATCCGACCAGGTCTTGTCATATCCTACATACTCTATTTTCCAATTGCAGTAATTCTCCGTCATCTTCAAAAAATCATATCCGTAACCGCTGTAAACACCATCCTCATCTATTACATGATAACCATCCCATGCAAAAAATCCGGCCTTTACCGTTTCTCTCTGATCTGGAAGCTCCTCTGCCTTTACCGTTTCTCTCTGACCTGGAAGCTCCTCTGCCTGAACCGGATCTGCCAGAGAAAGGAGTACCCCAAACAGAAGCAGTAAAATCAGGCCCTGCTTCCCTCTCTTTGATTTATGAAGTTTTTTCCTGAACCATACCCATTGCTTCATGGTGTCTGCCTCGTTTAACCTCTCCCTAAATTCTGGATAACTGCTTTAATATCTTAAATAACTTATCATAGTTCACCGGCTTGGCAATATGAGCATTCATGCCCTTGGACAATGCCTCTGTCACATCCTCCGCAAAGGCATTGGCTGTCATGGCAACAATTGGGATGCTCTTTGCTTCCGGATGCGCTGACTTCCGAATCATCTGAGTTGCTTCATATCCATCCATCACCGGCATCTGTACATCCATCAAAATCAGATTGTAGGTTCCCGCTGCCTTACTTAAAAACATTTCACAGGCCTCTTTTCCATCCTTTGCCTGATCCACCTCTACTCCGGCCTTCTCCAGAATGGTAACGGCAATATCCATATTCATCTCGTTATCTTCTGCCAGAAGCACATGTACGCCCTTCATATCAACAGGCTCCTGTGCCATGTCGCTGCCGGCCTCTGGATCATATTTTCCAAAGGTGGATACCAGAATATCAAACAGGGTGGATTGAAACAGCGGCTTTGCAATCACTCTGTTAACGCCTGCTGCCTTCGCCTCATCCTCAAATTCCGATACGTCATATGCGGTGGCAATAATAATCGGGAGCTTTTCTCCAAACTCTTCCCTGATTCTGCCTGCCACTTCAACCCCATTCATTTCCGGCATACTCCAGTCAAGAATACACATATCATATGCGTAATCTCCTCCTGCTCTTCCTCTCAGTCGCTTTAATGCGTCTGCACCGCTGGTCACAGAATCGGCCCTGACTCCGCATCGCTTCAGCATTGCTTTAACAAAGGAGCACTCGTTTTCCATATCATCCACCACAAGTACATGCACATGGGAATAGTCCTCCGTGCGGGGCTCTACTGGTGTATGTTCCTTTGCCCGGTCAAAATACATGGTTACGGTAAAGGTGGTTCCCTCGTTTTGTCTGCTGTCCACCTCGATTTTACCGCCCATCATACGTACCAGATTATTGGTAATGGACAATCCCAGTCCGCTTCCGCCAAACTTCTTGGCTGTCCCTGCATTTTCCTGTTCAAAGGGATGGAAAATACGGGACATATATTCCTCTGACATTCCAATTCCGGTATCCTTGACAACAAACTGTATGTAAACACGTTCTGTGTCCTCCCTCAGCTGGTTGACAATCAGCTGTACCAGACCGCTCTTTGGCGTAAACTTTACCGCATTGGACAACAGATTCATCAGTACCTGATTCAGTCGGAGCTGATCTCCGATTACCCACTCCTGAGTTACTCCATGGAGATGGGTTTCAAATAAAACGCCCTTTGATTTTGCGTTCCGGAAAAAGATTGTGGTTATATCCATAATTTCCTTTTTCAAGTCAAATTCTTCCTGGGCAATTTTCAGTTTTCCACTCTCAATGGATGACATATCCAGAATATCATTGATAATCTGGAGCAGATGTCTGGATGCCACCTCACAGTTGTCGATACAGTGGCTCATTTTTTCTTTGGAAATATCCTCATCCTTTGCAATTGTCAGATAACCGATAATTGCATTCAGAGGCGTACGAATCTCATGACTCATATTTGATAAAAAGCTTCCCTTGGATTCACTTGCCAGATTTGCAGCCTCCAAAGCCTCTGTCAGGGATTTTCTGTTGGCTTCCTCCTGCTTTTTGACTTCATCAATGTCCCGCTTAAAAATCAGCACATTGTTTGGGTGCTCATTATCCCTTGGAATTGGAGTGATCGTTACCGAAAACCAGCGATAATCATCCCCCGATTTCAGACGGCACTCCAGATATTTTTCTTCTTTTTCATCAATGAGCCTTCCAATACTGAAATGGCTAAGCTCCATCTTCACAAAAGCAAGATCCTCTTTATAAACCAGCTGTTCAAGAGAACGGGGATCCATATAAGGATAATCGTATTCTTCAACGGTGACATGTCCATCCCGCAGCACATAATCGCTGGCCTTTCCGGAGGCATAATTCACCTCTGTAACCGAGGAATTTGACTTGCACACATAGCCGATAAACCGTTCCAGCTCCAGATTTTTCTCTAATATTTTTGCTCCGTTCTTTTTTCTCTGATAAGCATTCATCAGCAGAATCAGTACCATTGCGAAAAGCCCAATCATAACCACAAGAATAACCGGATTACGCCACAGCAGCTGTGTGAGCGTAAGATCCCCAATGGTAAAATCGGTGTTCCTTTTAATGGCCGTATCCACATAATTTTCCTTTACGCTGGCAACCCCTTTGTTTAAAACTGCCAGCAGACGATAATCGTCACCGGCTCTTACCGCAAAGGTCAGCGAATCCTTTAAATCCGGAATAGTCGTTGACTTGAGACTTCCCCTCACATTTTCACTGGCAAATTTCTGCCCGGAATAATCATACATATAGCAGATATCCGCACTGTTGTTCAGCACTGCGTCCACACAGTCATTCAGACTGTCAAAATAGAGAACCTTTTTATCAACCATAAGATTTTTGAAATTTTCATCAGAGGTATAGGCATCCTTAATCGTAGCAACACTTTTTATCTCTCCTGCATGGTCAGTTCTCTCCACTGCTGCATAGGAGATATTCATATATGGGTCAGTCAGCTTGTAGCCCATATCCTCAAACTTTGAGATATCATTTCTGGCTTCCAAAACCACATCTGCTTCTCCGCTTTCCTTTTTTTCGGAATATTCCTTTCTGGAATCGCAGATGATAAACTCATAGGGCAGCTCCAGCTTGTCTGCCACCTCTTTAAAAATTTCCGGAATTATTCCCCTGGCCTGATTGTTTTCCACGTAGCTATACGGAGCACGGTCCGGATGTACCAGCACCTTAATCTTTGTGTTGCTTTCCTTCAGCGACTCCAGATACGCTCTCTCGGTGGAGCTGAAGGCAATGGATTCACCACTGGTTCCGGAATAGTACTTGTCAAACAGTTCGTCCTGCCAGCCTACCGAGCTGCTGTTGAGCTGGTCAATGGCATAATTAATCTGCTCAAGCAGCCGGGTATTTCCTTTTTTTACCATGGCATAAAAGGGAGCTGTCGCAAATTTTTCCAGAATCCACTCATTTTGAATTACTCTGAGATTGCTGGTTACAATTGCATCAATTTTATCACTGTTCTGCAGATCATTGGTCAGAGAATCCATATCATCATAGTAAACAAGCTCATAAGAAAAGCCCTTTTCTGCCGCCAGCTCCTCAAAGCGGTCGTTGCGGCTGTTCCCCTCAATGACACCCACCCGGATTCCGTCATAGGTACTGTATTCACCGGCCCGAATCTTCTCATTCCCCGCCTTTACAGTCAAAATGGCAGCACTGGTTCCAATCTCTTCTGAAAAATCAAATTTTTCTTCCCGCTCCTCTGTTTTCTGTGCAGAGGTCAGGATGTCTATTTCCCCATTTTCCAGCATTTCCTGCATCTGTGACCAGTTCTTATCATATCCGATGTACTGCGCTGTATAATTGTTATACCGAAGCACCTTTTGAATAAATTCATAGCCATAGCCGCTGCGGCAGCCATCCTCGTCCATATTATGATAGCCGTCAAAGGCAAAAAATCCCACACGCAGTATTTGGGGATTTTCTTCTGCTGCCTCGACAGGCATGCAAAGTCCAAGTGCAAAAATGCACACCGAAATCAGGCACAGCAAGTGCCAAAACAGTTTGTTTTTCTTTTTCTGCTCTCTTCTGCCAGTGTCTCTTATCATAGGTATTTACACGCTTTCTACCGGTCCAATCGCCTCAACTACACGCTCATAATTTTCCTTTACGGGCACCATCAGCTCCTCCGTATGCTCCATGCTTCCTGCTCTGAATTCCTCCACAAGTGGAACCAGTGTATCATAAAAATCAATCATGCTCAGATTTCCGGCCATGCCCTTAAGAGCATGTGAACACTGAAATGCCTCTTCCACATCCTTTTGCTCAATCGTCTCCAGCAGGCTCTGGAAATGTGTATCCCCGGGAAATTTATTCAGCATATCCTCATAGAGATCCGCCTTTCCACTCAATCGCGCAATCCCCTCTTTTGTATTGATTCCGGCCTTCGATAATTTATATCTGTTCATTGCATTTTTCCTCTCTTCTTTTGTTTTCCCCAAATGAATACAGACCTGATTCCATTTCACAGTCTTATGAAAACAAAAGATTACACCCTTCTCACTTTTAAGAAAAATGTAATCTTATATTCTAGTTCTCTCTGATTGCGGCGGCCCACTGGTTAAAGCATGCCTCCACATCTCCAATCTGAGCCAGGGCTTCTTCCTTTTTACCTTCTCTGAAATCAAGAAGCATATCCATACATACATCCACAAGTGGAAGCAGTCCCAAATTCAGTGCAACACCCTTCAGGGTATGTTCCTCCTTCATGGCAGTATCACAGTCTCCTGCGTCAACAGCCTTACGCAGTGCTGATATATTCTCATTATCCGGGAACTTTTTCAGGTATTCCAGATACATCTCTTCGTCTCCCATGAGACGGTCCAGCGTATCGTCAACCTCAGCACCCATATCCTCTAATTTGTCAAATAATGCTTCATCCATTGTATTTTACTCCAATCTTATTTTTTACAAATTCAAGTCAAATAACTATGTAAAAATATTATGTCATGTAGTTTTTCAATCATTGGCTAGTCTATAAGTCCCTCATATTTCTTCTGATTTTCGCTTTTATTCTGGAAAGAGCATTGTCTATGGATTTCTCATCCCGTCCAAGAATCCGTGCTACCTCTGTATAGCCCATACCGGTCATGGAAAGCTCAAGAACCTGTCTTTCAAAATCACTGAGCTGTGTCTCAATAATCTTCTCAATTGTTTCCACATTTTCCTTGTCAATCAGAATTTCTTCCGGATTTCGGTCACTCTTATTTTCCAGCTCCAGAATTGTCTCATCCTCCCCATCTTCCTTCATCTGATTTCGGTAAAAAGAAACATAGGTATTCAGCGGACGGTGCTTCTTTCTCCCGGAAGCCTCCAGTGCTGTATAAATCTGTCTTGAAATACACAGGGAAGCAAAGGTCTGAAAGCTGGCATCTCTGCCGGCATCATAATCACGGACCGCCTTGAACAGGCCTATCATTCCCTCCTGAATCAGGTCGTCCTTATCTCCGCCAATCAGATACATGGAACCGGCCTTAGTCCTGACCAGATTCTTGTATTTATTCATGAGGTAATCCGTAATTTTGCTCTCTCCGTCTCTGGCCCTCAAAACCAGCTCCTCGTCTGTACAAGCTTCATAATCCTGCATGACCTCAAAAGCCCTCCCGATTCTTACTTTACTGCATTCTCTGACGGACAATTTCGTATGCCAATACACCCGCAGCCACCGAGGCATTCAGGGAATCAATATCACCCTTCATGGGAATAGCTGCCACCATATCACACTTTTCCTTTACCAGACGGCCAACACCCTCGCCCTCATTTCCGATGACAAGACCGATGGCTCCCTTAAGGTTCAAATCATACATCCTGGTTCCATCCATATCAGCGCAGACAAACCAGAGTCCTTCTTTTTTCAGGTCTTCGATTGTTTTGGCGATATTGGTTACCTTGGCAACCGGTGTGTAATTCAGTGCTCCGGCGGAGGTTCTGGCCACTGTGGCCGTCAGTCCGACTGCGCGGTTTTTTGGAATAATTACACCATGTGCACCCGCCAGATTGGCGGTACGGATAATTGCCCCGAGATTATGTGGGTCTTCAATATTGTCCAACAGGAAAATAAAGGGTGCCTCCCCCTTCTCCTTTGCTCTGTTGAGAATATCCGAAACCTCAGCGTATTCATAGGCTGCCGCATGGGCAATGACTCCCTGATGCTTGCCGGTGGAGGACATCTGGTCCAGCCGCTCCTTATCCACGTATTTGATAATCGTATCCTGCTTTTTGGCTTCTCTTCGAATGGTCATCATTGGTCCATCCTGACAGCCATCCAGAATATAAATTTTATCGATGGTCTTTCCCGCACGAAACGCTTCAATGACTGCATTTCTTCCCTCAATTGTAAATTTTTCGTATGCCATATTTTTTCTGCAGTCAGTATTCTGACTGCATACTCCTTTCCAGTCTGCCGTGGCGCTGTCGCTTCCTTAAAGCCTGTATTTCCAGCGCCACACTATATTGTTATGTTAACTATCTCCAGTCCGCGCCTGGTTAATTCCAGCACACGGTCCATCTGATCCGTCAGATACAAAAAGCCATACAAAGCTTCCAGACCTGTCGCCTTTCGATAATCACCGATGGAAGCATTTTTGGCACTTGTGTAGGATTTCGCATTTCTTCCTCTCCTGTAAAATCCCTGTTCTTCTTCTGTCAGCTCCGGCAAAAGTACCTCTGCAAGCTTTGCCTGCATACCTGCATTTACAATGGCGCTCTTTGTCTTATGTAAACCATCAGCCGCACGGTTTCCCCGTTCCACAACAACCGTACGAATGATGATTTCAAATACACAGTCTCCCAAAAAAGCCAGCGTCAATGGAGAGTAGGTACGAATATCAATTTCTCCACAGGAAAACTCCTGTTTTATTTTACCAAGTAAGCTTAAGCTCTCTTCCATTTTACTCCTTCGCGGGTATCCTCTAACACAATTCCCCTGGCTGTCAGTTCATCACGGATTTCATCGGCTCTGGCGAAATTCTTTGCCTTTCTTGCTGCCTGACGCTCCTCAATCAGTGCTTCAATATCGGAATCCAGAATTTCCTCCTGCTTGTCAACCTCCAGTCCACAGATATCGCACAGCAGCTTGACTTCGTCCAGCAGTGCCTGTAAAAATTCTTTGGATTTATCTGCATCCGCATTGTTATTGGCAAATTTAATCAGCTCAAAAATTGCAGAAATAGCATCTGCGGTATTAAAGTCATCATCCATCGCCTCATCAAATTTGGTCACATAGGCTCTGGCCTGATTTAACAACTCCCTTTCTGCATCATCCATTGCAGCTTTCTTTGTAACACCCATGGAATATTTAATATTATCTACGCCGGTAATGATTCGGTCAAGGCCGTTCTTTGCTGCCTCCATCAAATCAGCGCTGAAGTTCAATGGGCTTCTGTAATGTGCGGAAAGCATAAAGAAACGCAGCACCTGAAGGTCATATTTTTCACTGATATCTCTTACTGTAAAGAAATTTCCAAGAGATTTACTCATCTTTTTGTTGTCGATATTCAAAAAGGCATTGTGCATCCAGTATTTGGAAAATTCCTTATCATTGGCAGCCTCAGACTGAGCGATCTCATTTTCATGATGAGGAAATACAAGATCCTCTCCACCAGCATGGATGTCAATCTGCTCACCAAGATATTTTTTACTCATAACAGAGCACTCAATATGCCAGCCCGGTCTTCCCTGGCACCATGGCGATTCCCAATAAGGCTCTCCTTCCTTCTTTGGTTTCCAGAGAACAAAATCCAGTGAATCTTCCTTCTGATCCTCACCATTTACCAAAAGGGAACGGTTTCCTCCCTGTAAATCATCCAGGTTTTTATGGGACAGCTTTCCATACTGGGAAAAGCTTCTGGTTCTAAAATAAACAGTGCCATCCTTTGCCACATAGGCATGCCCCTTCTCAATCAGCGTGGAAATCATGTCAAGCATGCCGTCAATCTCCTCTGTTGCCTTTGGATGTGTGGTTGCAGGCTTTACATGCATGGCCTTCATATCCTTTTTGCATTCGTCAATATAACGCTCACTGATTACCGACGGATCTACGCCCTCTTCATTGGCGGCTTTGATAATCTTATCATCCACATCGGTAAAGTTTGATACATAATTCACCTGATAGCCCTTATGCTCCATGTAGCGGCGGACCGTATCAAAAACGATCATAGGTCTGGCATTTCCAATATGAATCAGATTATAAACGGTAGGTCCGCAGACATACATTCTGACCTTTCCCTCTTCAATGGGTACAAATTCTTCTTTTCTTTTGGATAATGTGTTGTAAATTTTCATGTAATTTCTCCCTTACTGTTTTATTTTCTCAATAGAAACCTTTTTTTCCAGCTCTTCCACTCTCTGTAAAAGCAGGCGATTACTTTCTCTTAAATTGCCAAGCTCCTCCTCAATGGGGTCAGGCAGATGAATCTGGTCCAGCTCATCCTGGGGGAGACTGATATTATTGCGCTTTACCACTCTGCCAGGAACTCCAACCACCGTGGAATTTGGCGGCACCTCTTCTAAAACAACGCTTCCTGCACCGATTTTACTATTATCCCCAATGGTGAAGGATCCTAATACCTTTGCACCTGCACTAATCATAACATTATTTCCGATGGTTGGATGTCTTTTCCCATGTTCCTTTCCGGTTCCCCCAAGCGTAACGCCCTGATACATGGTCACATTATCGCCAATAATACAGGTTTCTCCCACAATGACACCATTTCCATGATCGATAAAAAAGCCCTTTCCGATCTGTGCACCGGGATGAATTTCTATTCCAGTCTTGCGAACACCTCTCTGGGAAACATATCGCGCCAGAAAATAATGCTTCTTATTATACAGCTTATGCGCCAGACGGTAATGCAGCATGGCCTTGAAGCTTGGATATAAAAACACCTCCATGCTGGAATGAATTGCCGGGTCACGCTCTCTGATGACTTTGATTTCTTCCTTTACTTTTTTGATAAAACTCATATTAAATCCTCTCTGCTGATCACATCCCGCACGGGGCACATGATAAACAATTAAAAAAGCCCCCAATCCCAATCAGGATTAGAGGCGAAATAAATTCCGTGGTTCCACTCTGTTTCCGGTTCTACCGGCACTCAGCTCCTTAACGCGGATAAACGAAACTGTATACCAGGCCCAGGGGCTCTTCCACAGTTTGGCTCCAAGATGCACTTCCATCTCATGTTCACAAGGATTGCTTTCAGCCGGTGACAATCCATCTCTGCTGCTTCCATCAAATGTACTCTCTCTCTTCTACGCTTTTTCTTTCCCATTTAGCATATGCAAAAAACTGCTTTTTGTCAAGGCTGCATCACCTGTTCCATAAATTTTTCCACCTCGACCCAGGCCTTTCTGGACTCTGGCATGAGCAGCATGGCCATCTGAAATACATGAAACATTCCCTTGTAAACGCTGCGGCGGACCTTTACGCCTGCCTTTTTGGCCTTTGCCGCCACAGAAAGTGTATCCGACAGAAGCATCTCATACTCACCAACCTGCATCAGCATCGGGGGAAAGCCCTCGAAATTTCCATAAAGTGGAGAAATATAGGGGTTTTTATAGCTGTAAAACTCCGGAACATACTGGGAATGAAACACCAGACTGTCAGTAGCATTTCCAAACAGCGGGTCCAGTTCAAAATTATCCCGGTAGGAGGCACCCTCCGTCGCCAGATCCGTCCAGGCTGACATGGTGATAATCCCTCTTGGCAGTTCTCTGTCATGGTCCTTTAAATAAAGGCAAAGTGCCAGAACCAGACCACCTCCGGCGGAATCCCCTGCAAAAATCATATCATCTGCACTGTAGCCAAGTCCCAGCAGCCATTCATAAGCCGCAATTGCATCGACCAGTGCTGCCGGATAGGGATCCTCAGGTGCCACACGATAATCGACTGACAGCACCGGTGCCCCTTTGGACGCTCTGTTGTATAAAAGAGCAAAGGACCGGTATGTATTTTTCATCTTGCCGATGTAGCCACCTCCGTGGAGCTGTAAGATGACAATGCCATCCTGTTTTCTGATTACACCCTCCTCTGGTTCCCCCTCCATGAACCATTCCATCTCAAATTCTTCATAGGAAAACCTGGTGTTACTGTATCCCTCCGGGCACTTCCATGCCGGCTCCACCACATTTTTCCGAAGCTCGCCGCTCTTAAACTTTTCTCCGATCAGTTTCGTGGAATTGACTGTTGTAATCAGCTCTCTTAATATTTTTCCGCGCACACTGGCATCGCTCTCTTTTTTTGCCATATAACTTCCTCTGTCCTCTCTTTTTTAGAAATGAAATCTTCTCTTGATTTCCACCTCAGCTTTTTTGTAGCCAATAATATAGGTACATACAAAAGCTCCCAGGGACACGCCCGCTGCCACAAGGGTCAGAACCGGCTTGGTGACAATATCTGCGCCAATCAGCAGAACCATAATCACGCTGACCACAATCATCAGAATCTGCATAAGGATATAGCTCTGCCAGTTCTTTCGATTGATGATCATTAACAGCACCACCGAACCGTCAACTGTCAGGATGGCTGTGGGGATGGCATAGTTTACGCTCCAGGCGCGGTATCCGAGAATATAATCAATCACCAGTGCCAGAATTATCGCTCCCACACTCTGGACAAACAGCTTCATCACATGCCCACTGTTGTCGGAAAACATATTTTTCAAAGTGACACAGGCATATACAAGTCCCACCCCGCAAATAAGAGACCACCAGACATGGGTGGAGGTCACGTAATTAATCAAAATAAGAAGCACCTCCAGCACCAGCGCAATCAAAATAAAAATATTTCCTGCAATGCGGATTGTCTTTTCCTTATACTGCAGATTAGGATACATGTCTTCCTTCCCATCTTTTGAAGCCCCTTCCACGGCCTCTTCCCTGTTCAGAACCTGGCCGCAGAGCGGGCAGACCATCTCGTCATTTATAATCTGAATATGACATTTGCTACATTCCCTCATAATAAACTCCATTCGTTTCCAGTCTTACGGACAATCCATCTTCTGCCAGCTTTCTAAATACACGTTTTTGTATATCTGTCTCCTTTAAGCCAGAGCTGAAGGTCAACACAAGCTCATCTCCATAGGAGATAATACTGCCTTTAATATCCTGCCCCTTTGTCATGGACAGCACCACATGGAACCGTTCCACAAAGGGTCTGTAATCCTCTGAGAGCTCCACACCTCCCACATTGGTGAGCGTGGTTGTATTGGCTCCTGCCGACGCATAATAAACACTTTTTACTACCAGCTTCTTGATAAAAAGAGGCACTACACGAATAATCCACTTTCTCTCATTAGAAACTCCGTAGGAGATAAGCTTCTCCATATTTTCCTTGTTAATCTGCTCCTTCAGGCTCTTATTGACAATCTCCAGAATTTCTTCAAAGGTATAATCCTCACGTTCCATTTTAAAGGATGCCCCTACAACGGTAAAGAAATTGCGGATTGTTATGGAGTCAAAAAAAGGACGGAGATTTACCGGCACACAGATTCTTGCCGGATTTTTGGATGGATTTCTCTTCATACACTCCCTGTAAATTCCATACATATACACAGCTACCAAATAGGTGTTGATGCTCACTCCATAGGCTTTGGAAACCTTTTTCAGCTCAGTTACCTTAAGGTAACTATGAATCACTCCAAGGGTTCCCGGCTTCAATGGTGTTCCCTTAATCTTAAAGGCTTTCCCGGCCTTATAATTTTTACCGATGTTTGGCTTATAGTTTTTACGGTAGCCATCCTCTTTGTTCAGGGAGGTCTGAGCGCTTAAGCCATCACCCAGCTTCTGTGCAAGCTCCGGATGTGCCAGCCGCAGATACTGATAGGTCAGCTCTCGTAAAAAGGTTATTCCACCCATTCCATCTGTCAGTACATGGAACACCTCCAGATTAATACGTCTATGGTAGTAGGTAACACGAAAAAGAAAATTATGATTATTATATAGGGAAATATATCTGCAGGGATAGGTATCTTCCTTTTCTACTCTGGGTGCTTCCTTGGGATTGCTCTCAAAATAAAACCAGAAAATACCCTGCCGTATTCTTGCATTAAAAACATCAAAATAGGGAAGAACTTTGTCCAGTGCTTCCTGTAAAAGCTGTGGCTGAATCTCCTCCTTTAATGTTACGCTGATCCGGTAAACACTGGTCATACTCTCGTTGGCCACAACCGGAAACAGATTTGCAGTATTATCCAGTTTGTCAAATCTGGTTTCTTTCATTTTTTGCACCTTGCATTCATCCTTTTTTCATATTTCATCAGGTTATCTAAACAGTTTCGCCGGCCTCAATTCTCGCTGCCAGCTCCTCCAGATACATCCATCTGTCCATCTTTTCATTCAGGTCGTTTTCACACTGTTCCTTCTGTGTACTTAATTCCTTAAGCTTCACAAAATCCGTTGCAAACCTGACCATGTCAGAGTCCAGCTGCTCCAGTTTTTCTTCCAGCGCTGCTATATCTTCTTCAATGGTGTCATAGTCCTTTTGCTCCTGATAGGAAAACTTCAGCTTTTTAGCCCGGCCCGCATTCCATTTCGTTTTCTCTTCCTCCACCGGGTCAGCAGGAGCTGCAGCATTAACAGTATGGTTATCAGTTAGCTGTTGCTTACTTTCTTCAAATGCCAGACGGTTTTGATAATCAGTGTAGCCACCCTCTGACTGACGAAGCACACCCTCTCCTTCAAAAATAAACATTCTGGTCACCACGCGGTCAAGAAAATACCTGTCATGGGATACAATAATAACCATTCCTGCAAACTGATCTAAATAATCCTCCAGAATCGTCAGTGTCGTAATGTCCAGATCATTGGTGGGCTCATCCAGAATCAATACATTGGGTGCCCCCATAAGAACCTTACACAGATAAAGTCGGCGCCGCTGTCCTCCTGACAATTTTCCAACCGGTCCATGCTGATCCTCTCCTGTGAACAGGAATCGTTCCAAAAGCTTTGCCGCTGATATTTTGCCCTCCTGGGTATCGATATATTCTGCTGTCTCACGAATATAGTCAAGCACTTTCATCTGAGGGCGCATCATTTCATCTGAAATCTCCTGGGCAAAATAGCCTATTTTGACAGTCTGTCCTATTTCCACATGCCCCTGATCCGGCTCCACCTGCCCCAGTATGATTTTCATCAGGGTAGACTTTCCACAGCCATTATGTCCCATAAACCCGATTCTGTCATTTTTTAAAAATAAATAAGTAAAATCCCGAATCAGGACTTTATCATCATATGCCTTTGAAATATTGTGAAGCTCCACAGTGGTTTTCCCAAGTCTGCTGCCAACACTGCCCAGCTCCACCGCATCATCTCTGACATGATCCTTTTTCTGACTCATCTGCTCAAAGCGCTCCAGTCTGGCCTTCTGCTTCGTGGATCTGGCTCTGGCACCTCTGCGCACCCAGGCAAGCTCCGTTCGGAGAATGGAATGTCTTTTGCGGTCTGCCGCCTCTGCCATCTGTTCTCTCTCTTCCTTCAGCTCCAGATATCCCTCATAATTTGCACCGTAGGAATAAATCTTTCCTTTGTCCACTTCGATAATACGGTTGCAGACACTGTCCAGGAAATAACGGTCATGGGTAATCATCAGCACTGACCCCTTAAACTGTTTCAGTGTCTCCTCCAACCAGTCAGCCATCTCCTGATCCAGGTGGTTGGTCGGCTCATCAAGCACCAGAATATCAGCCGGTGCCAGCAATGTCCTTACCAGTGCCAGTCTCTTCCGTTCTCCTCCGGAGAGCTGGCTGCATACCTTTGTAAAGTCATAGACTCCAAGCTTGGTCAACATTGTTTTTGCATCGCTTTCCTGATGTGTGGAATTCAACAGTACCGCCTCAAGCAAAGTGTCCTTCCCGTTAAACACCGGATTCTGCGGCAGGTAACTGATCACCTTTCCTTTTGCACGGATAATGGTTCCCTCATCTGGCTCATCTTCTCCCACAATCATTTTTAAAAGGGTAGATTTTCCGGTTCCGTTGATGCCAAGAATACCAGCCTTCTCACCCTCCTGTAAAAAGAAAGAAGCCTGGTCAAATATTTTTCGTTCTCCATATGCCTTTGTCACGTTATCTACTGTTATGATATTCATCAGCCAAATAGTCCCTTTCGTTCCACCTCCCGCCATTCGCGGATACGGCTTTCGTACTGCTCTGATATAAATTCTGCTGCCTGCTCCTTGCCCTCATCAGAGTAAGGGAATTCCTTTGTAACCATTTTCTCCGGGTCCGTCTTTGCAAAGCAGTAGGGACCCGGCCATATATATACAATCAGTGTTGCGTTCATCTTCTCTTCCAGGGGTGCAAACTTGACATGCTTCATGGGATTGCGGTTCATGCGGTAATTCATGCCCCCCACACTTCCGTAAAAGGCTTCCCCATACTCATAATGGCTCAGCAGATACAGGTCCTCAGTCTTTACTACCATTTTCTTTTCTCCCATCCATAAAACTCATCAGTGTCGCATAAAGCTTTTCCGGTTCGATTGGTTTGGCCAGATGTGCATCCATACCGGCCATTTTTGACTTTTCTATATCCTCGTCAAAGGCATTGGCGCTCATGGCTATAATCGGAACCTGATTGGCATTTTTCTTTTTCAGGTGACGGATGGAGCGTGCCGCTGTCAGGCCATCCATAATGGGCATACGAATATCCATTAAAATAGCATCAAAGGTATTATCCGCTGCTGTCGTAAATGCTTCGATTGCCTCAAGTCCATTGTTGGCAACATCCACCGTAGCCCCCTTGGACTCCAGCAGCTTCTTTGCGACCTCCACATTCAGTATATGATCCTCCACCAGCAGAATCCGTTTCTCTGAAAAGTCATAGTTAACAACCTCCTCAGAGGCCTTTCTGTTTTCCTTGTCTGAATATACCTTTTCAAAGGCAGAAAGCAGGGAACGCTTAAAGAGAGGCTTTGCCATCAGAAGATTCACTCCCGCTGCCTTTGCCTCACGCTCTATCATACTCCAGTCATAGGCGGTCATCACAATAATGGTTACATCCGGTCCGACAATTTCCCGAATCTTTCTGGCCGTTTCGATACCATCCATCTCCGGCATTTTCCAGTCGATGAGAATCACGTCATAGTACTTTTTCTTCTCAGAACGCTCCTTGACCGTTTTCACAGCCTTGGCACCCGAATCAACCCACTCTGCTCTGATTCCCATATCAGAAAGAATTGCCTGGGTATGTTCGCAGATGACCACATCATCATCAACGACCAGTGTCATCAGCTTATCAAAAGGAATATCCTGTCTTAAAACGTACTGTGTGGAATCGTTGCACAGTCCAAGACTCAGCTCCACCTTAAATTCACTGCCAACACCCTCTATGCTGTTGACACTGATTTTTCCTCCCATCAGGCTGGTCAGATTTTTGCAGATTGCCAGTCCAAGACCAGTTCCCTTGTATGGAGATGTAATATTGCCGTCTGCCTGCTCAAAGGGTTCAAATATCTTAGCCTGATCTTCCGCACTGATTCCAATGCCGGTATCATTTACCGTAAAGGTCATATGTGCCTTGCCGTTTTCCACCTTGCCCTGGTGGATGATCAGCTGAACCTTGCCCCCGGCAGGTGTAAATTTCACTGCATTTCCAAGAAGATTCACCAAAACCTGCTGCAGCTTCATGGCATCCCCCATATAATAAGGGTCCGTGAAGCTGGTAAGAACACAGTCATAATCTATCTTTCTCTCATCTGCCTGTTCATATACAATGGTATTGATTCCTGTAATCAGCTCCTCAAACGGAAATTTCTCGTACTTTACAATCATCTTGCCACTCTCGATACGGGACATATCCAGAATATCATTAATTAAGGACAACAAAAATCGAGCAGAAATACCGATTTTGGAAATACAATCGGATACCTGCTCCGTATTCTCTACATTCTGTGCAGCCAGTGCACTCATACCTATGATGGCATTCATAGGTGTACGTATTTCGTGGCTCATGCGGGACAGAAAATCTGACTTGGCATTGTTTGCCGCCTCCGCCTGGGCCAGTGCGGTCCGAAGTGTTTCTCTCTGCCTGAATTCCTCTGCCCTGCTGTCTGAGATATCCTCAAACAGGCAGGCACACAAACCTTCCTCAATGCAATAACCGCGAATCTTTAAATATTTATCAACAGCTTCACACAAATGTTCAAAGGAGATATTTTTATCCTGCATGGTTGCTTTCCTGAAGAAATCCATCCAGGATAAATCCTTCTCTCCAAATAATTCATCTACAGGCTGGCTGCTCAGCTCCTCTTTGGAGCAGTTCATCAGCTGTGCCATGGATTCATTTACATAAACAAACCGGAATTTGCTTTTCTCTTTATTTTCACAATCTGCCGCAATCACCGCAAAGGCAAATGGACTTTTATCAAAACATCTTTTATACTCCCCAATTTGAATTTCATCCATGACAGTTCCTCCAAAACAGGCCTCTTTGCAAAAAAGCCCGCCTTTTCTTTCTTCCGTACCTCTATAGATTTATATAATATCCTCTATAAATTATGTACTTTACTGCCATAAAAGTCAACTCTTTGGAGCTCGTATCACGATTTGATTCTCCTCCACCTCCACACAGACACGATTCCCCGTGACGCCGATTGCAGCCAGGTCTTCCCTGGAAAGCTGCACACGTCCTGCCTTATCCAGCACCGCAAAGGATTCATGGGAATGCTCCATCTCCAGGTCTCCCACCTCAGCCAGCCGTTCTGCATAGCTGACCTTCATGATTTCCTCACTGTTTACCTTTCCATCACAGATTCGGACCACACGGTTTACCTTTTTTGCCAGATTTCTGTCATGGGTAACTATGGTAACTGTTACCTTCTTCTCCTCGTTGAGCTTGCGGAACACATCCAGAATATAGGCGGAGGTCTTGGTATCAACTGCACCCGTAGGCTCATCAGCCAGAAGCAGTCTTGGACGGTTTGCCAGTGCAATTGCTATGGCGATTCTCTGCTGTTCTCCACCGGACAGCTGGTTTAATTTGGAATCCTTTTTATAGCTCATTCCCACCAGCTCCAGAAGCTCCAGGGCATACTCATGATCACTCATGGAGGTACTGTTCTCCCACAGACCTGCCTCTGCATCACGCTTTGCCTTCTCTGCTTTTACCTTCTCACTGACAAATCCCATGGGAAGCTCGATGTTCTGAACCGCAGTCAGATAGGGGAAAAGGTTTCTGGCATTGTTCTGCCAAACAAAACCAACTGTGCTCTGTTTATATTCCTGCAGCTGTTTTTCCTTCATGGAAAAAAGATCCATATCATCCACGAAGAGCTTTCCGGCCGATGGCCGGTCCAGTCCACCAACCATATTTAAAAAGGTGGATTTACCGCTTCCGCTGTTTCCTATAACAGCCATCAGTTCCCCTCTTTTTATGGTCAGATCCAGTCCCTGTAATGCCATGACTTCCAGATCCTTGGTCTTATAAATTTTTACCAGATTTTCACACTGTATCATATTTTCCGACAATTTGACCATCCTCCATTTCATAGCATACATCACCGATATCAAACAGACCCGAATCGTGGGTCGTCATAATAATCGAGATTCCTTCATTGGCAATCAGCTCCTTAAATACCTTTACAACCTGAAGTGCCGTCTGGGTATCCAGCTCCGCCGTTGGTTCATCGGCAAAAATAACCTTTGGTTTATGTGCAATGGCTCTTGCAATTGCCACCCTCTGCTGCTCACCGCCGGACATTTCCGAAGGCATGTGATACATTCGATCCTTCAGTCCGACCTTTTTGAGGCACTCTGTCACTCGCTCCTTGTAATCTCCGTCATATCCGGACAGTCTTAAGGAGAACTCCACATTTTCGTATGCGTTCATCATGGGAACCAGTGCAACTGCCTGAAAGATATAGCCAATTGTGGTCCTGCGGAACTGCTCTCTGTCCGCTTCGCTCTCCTCGCTGATGACATTGCCCTCACAGGTAACCGTTCCTCCGTCCGGTCTGTCTAACGCACTTAAGATATTCAAAAGTGTTGTTTTACCGGAGCCGGACCTTCCTCTTAAAATAGTCAGGGAGCCACGTTTGATTTCCATATTGACATGATTCAGTGCATAAAATTCCTCGCCTGCCATGTTCTTATATACCCGGACAATGTCCTTTGCGTCCATAATTAAATCTGCCATGCCTTCCCTCCTACTCTTCTCCAAGCTTCAATGCCTGGGATATCTTCATTCTGGAAACATTCTTGATAATTACAATCATACAGATTACAAATACAGCTGCCAGAATCACGGCTAACTGTGTCATATCTCTTGCCTGACATACAATCTGTGTCGGCAGGACCTTGATGGTATCTGTCGCATATGCCACCTCTATCAGCGGCACATACAGATAGGTTGCCACAAAGCCGGTCAGCACACCGCCTGCCACGGCCGGAAGCGAGGTCATGACCTGCTCCAGTATCAGCATTTTCTTTACCTCTGCTGACGTCAGACCCATGGCGCGGTAAACACCAAACATCAGCTCACGCTCCTTGATGCTCATAATCTGGAAAATCAGGAAGCCGACGCCACATACCAGAAGTGAAACCAGAAAGCCAATGGTCAGCAGACCGTTTGTCTCCTGGAATACCGGATCATTTTTTACCTTGATTACATCATTTTCCGCATCCTTAAAATAGTCATAGGAAACCTGGTTCTGTTCCGTAAAATCGTAGATATATCCATTTCCATCACTGTTTTTAATCCATCTTTCATATGGTATTTTTCCAAGACTGTTCTGAACCATATCAAAGGAGGCAACAATCAAAAATACCTCTTCCTCCGTATAGGTTCCATCTGCATTCTGTACTAATTTCTTGCTGTTGTAGCCTGGGAAGTAATCGACAAAGCCCACGATTACACCTTTTCCAAAGGCTGCATTTCTGTCAAGCTCGTCATATCTGTTGTAGGAGATACAGTCCCCCTCCTTCAATCCGTACTGATCTCTGGCATTGGAGGAAACCAGAACTCCATATGGGTCCTCTGCTATTTTATTCAGGTAATTGTACCAGTGGGTATCATTGACATCATCCGGCATATAAGCAATCTCGCCGAATTCCTTGGTCTGAATTCCCATGAGAATGGTCCTTCCCTGAGCAATGCTTAAAGAGGTTGTTTTTCCCTTTCCCTTCGGTCTTGTCTTGGGCTTTTCCTCATCAGCCTCGGACTCGGAGGTATCCGATACAAAATCCTCGATGCCCTTTACACTGATATTATCTTCCCGGTACACCTTTGTCATCTCGGCAATATTCTCATCCAGTGCATCATATTTAAAGCCATCCGGCTCTGTGTAGGTGATAGGACCTCCGTCATTTCCCTGGTCCTCCTTGTATTTCACAGCCAGAAGGTTACTTCCGAACACTTCCTCCAGCACGATATCTGCGCCATCCTGATAGCGGATATTCTGTTCCTCATTGGCATTGATGGTTCGTGCTGTATTGGCATTAAAAATACCAAGAGCCACTGTGCATACCAGGAAAATCATAATAAAATTCTGTTTTTCCCTGTTTCTTGTGGTCTGTAGAAAAGCTGTGTAGGAGGCAACGCTCCAATGCTTTCTTCCCAATCTGTAAATCAGCCCAACCAGCGCAGGAATCATTCGTGTCAGCAGCAAAGAGCAGCTGAGGATAAAGAGAGAGGAACCTAAAAACAGGGTTGGGTCCACGCTTTCTCCCATCTGTATTTTTTCCTGAATGTACTTCAGCTGTCCCCTGTAGCTGTAAAAGAAATACAGCGAAATCAGAACACCAATCACATCAATATAGGTTCTTTTCCAAAATACCTTTTTATGCTTCTTTCTCTTCTGTTTCTGTTCAACAATCGTAGCCCTGCATTTGGGAATAACTGGAATCGTCATAACCAGGATACAGAACAATGCTGCAAGAAGCAGGAACAGGAAAACCTCACTGTTGATAAAGAGCTTCAATGACTTTCTGCTGACAAATTCCATAAAGGAATTGGCTACGCCCACCGTCTTTGAGAAAAGGCAGCCCAGTCCCAGTCCAACAACGCTGGCTGCAATCGTGATAACAACTGCCTGAATCATATATACTGAAACAATCTGAAAAGCGGATACACCACGGCTCTTAAGCATGGAAATTTCATTCTGCTCCATGGCCAGCATCTTTGCCGCTACCATATAAATAAACAGTGCCAGCATAATCATGGTAGGAACCTGCAAAATATTCATGGTGGTTCGTACCTGCTCACTGTCTGTCACATATTTTTTGATAACCTCTGCACAGTTGAACTCATATCCATCCTCGCCAAGCTCATCCATCAGTCCACTGATTACGGGTGCTTCACTGAATTTCAGTTTTTCATAATCATACAGTCTGTAATAATCATAGAAAACAGCTGCTCCGGCTTTCTTGACAAAGAAGGCCTTGGACGCCTTTTCCTCAAAGCTTTTCTGTGATACAAAAATCTGACTGTCAAAGCTGACATCACTCTGTACCCAGAAGCCGTCCTCGTTGTCGTCTCTTGAGAAAACACCTGTCACACGAAAGACCAAGGGATTTCCATTGGCATCCTTGGTACTTCCAAAGGTAAGCTCTTCTCCTATCACGAGCTTGTGCTTCTGATATGCACTCTGGGAAACCATACAATCGATGACGCCCTCCTCCGGTTTGGTATCAAAGACCTCGCCATCCACCAGCGTCATATGCTCCTCTAAGCCGGGGATGTAAGCACATCCCATTTTATTGTCGTCTTCCTTTTCCTCCTCACTCATGAGGTCTGCGGTATACTCCTGAGGATTCATCTGAAAAATGGATACAGCGAGCTTTTCAGGCACCGGAACAGCCTTCAGCTTCTCCTCGATCTCATCATCCAGCTTCTCCCTGACTGGTGCAAAATCCTTTTTATAAACGGAGGCACTCACTTTAACATGGGCATACATTGGATAGGAATCTGTTTCCATAGCTGCAAATTCCATGCGCTCTGTGATCATCTTCTGAAGTGCTCCCTGAACATAAATAGGATTTAAGCAGGCGATGGAGATAAATAATGCAGTTCCGACAAACAAACTGACAGCCATCCATTTTTTTTGCAAAAGCTTTTCTATAATAAAGCGAACCATATCTACTACCTTTCCTTTCTCAGCACGGTCTCATCTTCCGCGATTCCGTCCAGCACGCAGGCCTTGTCATCCAGGAAACCGGTCAATGTCACATATTGCTTAATTCGGCTGTCACCTTCCACCTTGTAAATATAATAGCCATAGGTATCCGTAAACAGCATCTTCTTATCCACTGTATAAGCGTTCGGAAAGCTCTTGGTAACGGCGGTAGCTGTTGCATTTTTCAGCTGTGAAACATCCAGTCCCTGGTCGGAGGTCAGCTCAATAATTGCTCTCTCCGAGAAAACTGCAAAGGTATTCTGTGTCCATACCGGTACAACATCCGATGATGCAACAACTCTTCCCTGAAGGGTCACCTCCTCATCATCGATGGTTCCTTTCACCTCCACAGGCATGTTATAACGCAGCTTGCCTTCGTCCTTCGTGCTGATCAACAGATAATTCATATCGCGTACTTCACATATACTCTTACCTAATGTAAGACTTTTGCCTTCCAGCGTCTGGTCTATGCTGTTCACAACACCATCTGCATCTGCCGTGATAACAGCTCTGCTGTTCTCTCTCTTTAAGGCTGCAATCTGATTATTTACTACTGTCTTGGCATAATTTGTCTCAGCGTCCATCTGTGCAATGGTTGTGGTCAGATAATCAATCTGGCTGTCGCAGACACCGATTCTTGGATCATTTGGATTGGCGGCCTCTCTCTCGTTTCGCTCTCCCAGTGCAATGGTGCGCTGCTTATCAATCTGCTTAACGGCCTTATCATGATCGTCCTGAAGTGTCACTAATTTATACTCTAATTCTGTAAGCTCTGACTGATTGGAATAGAGTGTGAATTTAACCAGCGGATCACCAGCCTTTACCGCCTGTCCTTCCTCCACACAGATTTCCTTCAGACGTGCCTGATTGCTTTCACAAAATACATTCTGATAATGGAAGTAAACTGCTCCCGCAGGCTTCTGGGTCTCAATCCAGTCGAAGGTATTGGCACTCAAGGATACCTCCTTCAAATCCTGTGTCTCAAAGAAAACAGTCTTGGCAACCAATACATCCCCCTCATTGACACCTTCTTTAATTTCTGTTTCGTAGGTAGCCTTTAATCCAAGCTTAACATCCACCTTAACCTCTTTGCCATCCTCGATGCGAATAACATAATCCTCATTTCCATTCCGGTAAACTGCATCATTAGATACATAAAGTGTATCCTTCTGCTCACTCTCCACCAGGCAGATTGTCACATACTCCCCACAGGAAAGTGCCTGCATCAGCTCCTCATTTTCCAATGTAAACCGGCATGGAAGATCCACATTCTGCCCCAGCACCTCCTTTGACATTTTCTTGGAAAGTGCCACATAATCAACCGGGTAATCAGCTTCGGTAAGTGGATATTCCTTTCCATCAACAATAGCCACTGCGCTCATTCCGTTTTTCATTTTATTCTGGGTCAGCTCCTGTGACACCAGGTATTTTTCCGTCTCATTTGCTATGTAATAGACCGGGGTGTTTGCCTCTACCTCAATACCGCTTCTGACGATATCGGTTCCGTCAGGCGCCATGGCCGCAATGACAGTTCCACTGCAGGGTGCCACTAAGGTGGCGTTATCCTTCTTTTTCTGAAGCTCAGCCAGTTTGGCATTACACTCTTTGGTATCAATACCATAAATTCCCGTGGCAGCCTTTGCATCCGCACTGCTCTGTCCATTGGCATGATTCAGATCATTGATTTCCTCAAAAAGCATATTTCTTTTATCTTCATACTGCTGAATAATTTCTTCATACTGAGCAATTTCGTTTTCAGAAACAGTCTCTCCATTTCCCACCTTCGCCTTCAGTGCGTCCAGCTCAGCCTTTGCCTGTCCAATGACGGTATCAGCTCCTGTCACATCATTGGAATCGATGGAAGCCATCACCTGGTTCATCTGAATTTCCTTGACGGACAAAACATTTGTGAACTGGTTAATCTCTGTCAGATAGTTCAGCTCCAGCTGCCTTTCCTTCATTTCCTGCTCCACACTCTCAATATCCAGTGTGGCAAGCTGCTCGCCTTCCTTAACATGGTTTCCGATAAATTTATCAACCTCTCCAACTCTGCCCGATGTGGAAAAGGCGGCTGTCACAATCGCCGGTGTAACATAACCGTCATAATAGGTTCTGTCGCTGATATCGCCTCTTGCCACCTCCACATACTCTTTCTGGGCGGAGACAGGCTCCTTAAGCTCTGGAACCTTATCCTTTCCTGCACATCCTGTCATGGATGTGAAAAGAACCGCACAGATTAAAAGAACGGAAACTTTACTGTTATTTGTTCGCATATGACTTCTGCCCCCTCTTCTATGCCATCACTTATCACATAATATTCTCCATACAGACCTTCAATCTGGATCTGCTTCGCCTCTCTGATTCCCTTTTCGTTGTCACAGTAGACGTAATATTCCTCTCCAATCCTGCTGACTGCAGTCTTTGGCAGATACAGCGCATCCTGGGAGGAATAAACAGTATAATGAATCTTTCCGCTGCTTCCGCTTGATGCATCATAATCCTGATTTGGGAAAGAAAAATACAAATCCTTTTTTCCTTTCGTGCCCTCTTCAATTTTTTCCAGGCGAACCTTATAGGTAATATTTCCCATCACCAGGTCATACTCGCCGCCCTCTTCTACACCCGCGCAGTTGGCTGTACTGGCCTGAAACTGTGTCTCACCGCCGGTAAGGTAATAGATTGTTTCCCCTTCTTTGGAATACTGATTTGCATCAACTTCCTTCATTTTTTTTACAGTACCATCCATATCCGCATAAATACTTCGCTCATCTATGTATACATTAAATTCACTGATTCTCTGGTTCAAAACGACTTCCTCATTGGCTAAATCTGCCTTTTTCCGGTCGTAATCTGCCTTAGACATTCCATAGTTCAAAAAGTCGGCTTCCAGCTGCTCCTTTTCCACCGCCAGTCTCTGCAGCTCATATTTGGCTTCATCCCGCTGCTGTGAGTAATCCTTACAGTCCAGTCTGGCGAGCAGCTCTCCTTTTTTGACCTGGTCTCCTTCATGTGCATTAAAAATATCATATTTTTCTCCATTTACAGCAAAAGACAGCTCAGAGCTTGCCGTGGGAAGTGCTGTTGCCGGGATATCATTCTCCACCTCCAGGCTTCCACGTGCCACCAGCGTTTTATTTACCTCATCCTGGGTGCCGGTATTCTGTGTCTGCATAATATGATATTCTTCTTCCGTCCTGATAACACCGCATCCCCCAAGAAGCATGCCCATCATTCCTGTCAAAATCAATACCTTCCACTTCATTTTAGATACTCCTTCTCTGGCAACTTTTTATAAAAATATTTTACCAAAAATTTATTAAGAATTTCTTAAGTTTTAAACATTTTGTACAATTTTCGTGCGAAAAGCACAAAAAAAGAAAACAAACTTGCATCTGTTCTCTTTTTCCTCAAGTATTTCCATGCTTTATTTCCATGCTCTTCTTTCAAATTCTGCCACTGGAAGCGGTCTTGCATACAGGAATCCCTGTGCCATATCACAGTGCGCCTGAATTAGGAAATCTCTCTGACTGGTGGATTCCACTCCCTCTGCCAAAACAATCATGTCAAGCTCCTTTGCCATTTTAATGATTGTTTCAATCAAGACCCTGTCCTTCCTTCCCTCTCCAAGCTCCTCCAGAAAGGACTTGTCAAGCTTCAACACATCCACCTCCAGATTTTTAAGCAGATTCAGGGAGGAATACCCCGTTCCAAAATCATCAATAGAGGTGGAAAGTCCACGCCTTCTAAACTCTTTAAAGAATCTGGTCATAATCTCATGCTCTTCATAATTTACAGTTTCCGTCAATTCTATTTCCAGATACTTTGGTTCCACTCCATACCGGTCAATAATTTCAAATACATCCTGAACCAGATTTGGATTTTGCAGATGCCATCTGGAGAGGTTGACCGACACTCTTGGCGGAATTTTACCAGCTGCCTTCCACTCTGCTATTTTGACGCAGGTCTGTCTGAGCATTTCAAAATCCAGTTTACAGATGGTTCCATCCTTCTCCAGAGCCGGCACAAACTCAGACGGTGGAATCACATTTCCATTCTGTATCCAGCGCGCAAGTGCCTCTGCCCCGCAAATCTGCTTTGTACTCAGATTGACCTTGGGCTGCAAATATATCACAAATTCTCCATCCCGCATACTTTTTGAAAAATCAATTGCCACCTTCTGTTCGCTGAGAATTCTCTGCGACAGCTTTGGTGTATAATATGCAAAGCTGGTATGCAGAACCTGCTTTGCCGCCTGAAATGCCACCGATACAGGCATCATGACGTCTCCCGGATTATGCAGATTATCAGGTATCTCATAAATTCCCGCCACTGCCGAAAGTGTCACAGGCTTTACTCCCACTGCCATATCCACCAGCACCTCAATGGCAGAAATATGGGAGAGAAAGGCTTCTGTCCGCTCTCTGCGAATCAGAGCTACATAGTTATCACCGCCCAACCTTCCGACCAGCTCATCCTCCCGTGTGAAAGCAGCAAGCTTATGTGCATACTGTACCATCACCTGGTCTCCGATCTGATAATTTACCATCTTATTGATATACTTAAAATTTTTCACATTCAGATAAAACGCATTGTAGGAACCGGCTCTCTGCAGTGAAACAAGCTTTCCGATATGCTTTAAAAAGGAATCCAGGTTTGGGAGTCCCGTCATGGAATCACTGGTCAGTGCCCGCTTCAGCATCGCTCCAATTCTTGCTCTTCCCCCGAAGCTGTAAAGCAGCTTCATATAATAAAAAAGTGTCTCCTTCTGCTCCCTGGAAAAGCTGTTTCCTCTGGACGGATAAAAGCGAAAGACAACACTTCCTCCCTCCTCTGTAAAAAACTTCTTTTCAAGCAGAAGCTCTCTTTCCCATTCCTTCTGTTCGTAAATAATAAAGGTATCCTCCGCTCCCTGTGGAAGATACTGGTTGGATGGTGCTGTCAGCTCCATCTGTGCCTGTCCAATTGGAATAAGCGTTGTCAATATGGCTGCACTTTTGCGTGCTCCCCGCAAAAAACCTTCAATACTAATAGGCTCATTTAAAAAAACATCCAGCAACTCTTCATATTTTTGTCTCATATCAACTCTGTTCAGCCTGTTTTCCATGGAATCCCCCTTTTTGACATTAAGATACATTGGCATGAGGTGTCGCTTAAGCGGCAAAGTCCTGATGCCCTTTTACTGCCTCTTTCGTAACAAATCCAACAAAAATCATCCAATATGTTGATTATAGCACGGTGCTGTTCATTTTGCACGTTGTTTTTCTTATTGTTTTACGATAAATTTTTATTGACTTATGTTTTTCCAGGTGGTATATTCATCATAAAGTAATAGCATAAGTAACGCTTAGGTAATAGCTTACAGTACTAGATTACAGGAGGAACAAACTGTGAATGATAAACTGACCCGCTTTACAAAATTTCTATTGGATTTCATGTACTTTTCCGGCATGCTGGTCTGCCTGACACTGCCACTGAGCTTTCATATCTACCGAAAGTACAATCCACTCTTTGACAAATTCTACTGGCCGCTTTTAGTCCTTTTCCTGATATCCGGCATTCTGGCAATTCTGATTATCGGGCAATTGCGTAACATGTTTTTGACAGTCCTGAACGACGACTGCTTTATCAGGGAGAATGTGACCAGCCTTCGCAAAATGGGCACCTACAGCATTCTCATTGCTCTGGTCACTGCCCTGCGCCTGTTCTTGTATATTACACCTGCTGTCCTGATCGTGATTCTGGTTTTTGTCATTGCAGGCCTTTTTTCCAAGGTTTTATCTTTGGTTTTTGACAAAGCAATAACCTACAAATTAGAAAATGATCTTACCATCTAACCATTCTGTTTAACAGAATGCAATTACCAACAGGAGGATTTCCATGTCAATTATGATAAATCTGGATGTCATGATGGCCAAACGAAAAATGGGGCTGACCGAGCTTGCTGGCAAGGTCGATATCACTCTGGCCAATCTTTCTATCCTGAAAAACAATAAAGCGAAAGCTATCCGGCTGCAGACCCTGGAAGCTATCTGCAAAGCACTGGACTGCCAGCCCGGTGATATTATCGAGTATATTCCCGATGAAGAAGCGGAAAAGAAACAATAAAGCCAAGCAATAAAAATAAGTACTAAAAAAATTTGTGAAACAATATGCTGCATACTCCACTATAAGCAGCAGGAAATGAGGATGATTATGAAAGAAACAGTTACTGTCAATTTTCCCTTCTATGGGATTTTAAGTCTTATTTACGGAGTTTTGTCCGTCTTTTGCCTTTATCAGAATCCGGCAAGCATCTTAAGCCCTGTATTCTGCGTGCTTACCATTGCCTATTTTTCCCTCTGCTTTTGGAAGCTGGGAAAGCGGCTGACCAAAGGGCAGCTTTTAACAGCCAGTGCTATTCTTTTACTGGGTATTTCCAATATGAGAACCGCCAGTGACACACTGATCTTTTTCAACGGGTGCGCGATTATATTGCTCCTGGGTGTTTTTTTGTTACGCTTTTTTCAGGATTTGTACCATATAAACCTGCTAAAATTCCTGTTATTTGTGCCTGCTTTGCTGCTTTCCTCCCCCAGGGAGCTAAGCATACCCTTTTTAAGCATGCGCGACTTCTTTAAAATTCATGACAAAAAAGAGGAATCAAAAGCAAAATACATCTGGCTTGGTATTCTCATTGCCCTTCCGCTTCTGCTTCTTGCCACTGCTCTTTTATCCAGTGCGGATGCCGTATTTGGGAATTTATTCAAGGAACTTTTTCATTTTCTGGGTAAAATTTTTGAGCTCCCCATGAACCTTTTTGCCATTCCCTTCTGGTGTATTTTTGCAGTGCTTGGCTCCATCTGCATCTTTTTAAGACTGCACTCCATCCACATGAACCTGTCTGATGAAAAAAAGAAAGACAAGGAAGTGCTTACAGCTCTGATTTTTCTATCTCCTCTGACGCTCCTCTATCTTTTATTCAGCATCATTCAGATTCTCTATCTGTTCACCGGCTCTCTGGCTCTTCCACAGGGGTATACCTATGCCTCCTACGCCCGGGAAGGTTTCTTTCAGCTGCTGATTGTATGTCTGCTCAATCTTGCTCTGGTTCTTTTATGCAGCAGACACTTCAGAGAGCACAGACTCCTGAAAATTCTCCTTTGCATCATCTGCGGCTGTACCTTCATCATGACGGTTTCCAGCCTTGTGAGAATTCTTCTTTATATATCTGCCTACGGCTTAACCTTTCTGCGTCTGGCGGTAATTGCCTCTCTGATTGCTATTTTCTGCTGCCTTGTGGGAATCCTCATAAGCGTATTTCGAGATTCCTTTCCGCTCTTTGTCTATATTCTTTCAGTAGTTAGCATATGCTACCTCGTTTTCTCACTGGCAAGACCGGATTATGTGACAGCCTCCTACAACTGCTCCCTTGCTGACGAAACCATGGCCTTCGAGTCCATTGCGTCCCAGTATTTAAGCCTTGATGCAGTTCCTGCTTTAGCGCAAAAAATGCCGAAGGCACTGACTTCTCCCGAATATGCTCTCTTTTCAGAGGACTATATTACAGAAAGGAAAAATCAGATGACCTTCCGCACCTTTAATTTTTCTATTGATGAGGCTTACAGAGCTGTTTTTGCCACTAATCCTTAATCTTTTCGCTTACCTCACCGGTGATCTGTGCCCCGCCTCCTGCATTCCACTCGTCAACAAAGCTGTCAAAGGCATCCAGGCTTTTTTCACCCGTCACTATCTGCAGATAAGTCTGGCTCTCCAGATTTTCCAGCTTCCACCAGTTCTTTACCATCGTGTCCGTCTCCCCGAAAAACAGGGAGTGGACACGATTTGTTTTTGCCTCAGACAGAATCCTGCATGCCGTGATACGGGATGTATATGCCGCCCATTGCTCCGGTGTTGCATTTTCCTGATTTTCAAGATAAGCATTGCACGCTTCATAGTAGGAATATTCCAAAAGATTAAGACTTTCCGGATCTGATTTTCCCTCCAGCGAATCCCTGATAGCGTTATAGCATAAGGACAGGGCATTGTTGTAATCCACATTGATCGCCAGCGGTCTGGCCGTGGGATCTACATTTTCCTGATAATAGCGTTCAAATTCACGGTTATCGCTCTCCTCATAACGGATGTAGTCAAAGAGCACGCTGATAATCTTACATGCCACCTCCGGGTGCTCGTATCCCTTTCTTACTACCACATATTTGTAGGAGGGATTCTGAGAATGGTAGCTGGTTGTTCCATCCTCCTGTGTCGCCAGAAGGTACGGCTCCCACTCTGCATCCGGATTTTCCTCTATTGCATCCATAAGTGGATTATTTGGTGCCCACCATGGACCAAAAAAGGAGCCACACTGTCCGTTTTTAATCAATTCAATAATGTTGGTGCTGGCTCTCAAAAGGAAATCCTGATCCAGAATTCCCTCCTCATACATGTTCCTTATATGAGCAAGCGCCTCCTTTGCCTCAGGCTGCACAGAGCCATAAACCACATTTCCCTGATCATCATAAATCCACTGCTTTGGAAAAGCTCCATAAGCGGCAAACACAATATCCAGGGTATATTCGCTGCTGTAACCACAGCCGCCGCACAGAGATGGGTCGCAGACAATGCCAATGGTATTTCCCTCACCGTTTTTCCCAGGATCTCTTTCCCGGAACTGTCGCACAATATTCTCTGCATCCTCAAGCGTCTTTGGCTCCTCCAGACCCAGTTCATCCATCCAGTCCTTGCGAAGCCAGATCAGATTGGGTCCATCTGCAATATTTGTCTCCGGGATTGCCATGATCTTGCCGTCAAAGGTGACCACGTCCATAATATCTTCCCCATAGCTTTGATAGATATTTTTAATGGTATCGCTCATACAATACTGAAAGCTTTCCGTAAGATCCGCAATCATATCATTTTCCACCAGCATCTGCAGATCCTCCAGATCCGTAACAATCATGATATCCGGTATGTCCTTTGATGCGACAGCCATCGTCACGCTTCCGTCATACTGATCGTCCATGGTTTCAAAGACATCCTCATTCTGCACATTGAGCATATCCTTCAAAAAGCGGGTATAGGCATTGTTCTCATAGGTGTCTCCATCAGGCATATTGGAATTATTGGTTCCGCTGAGCTTTCCCAGGGTGTAGGTAATCTGCTCCGGATATTTTCCATAGCAGCTGGTAGCTGCATAATGCATCTTTTCCTCATAATCCTCATCGTGAACAGCCTGCTCTTCCCCACTGCTCTGCTCCGGTTTTTCACTGTTCTCAGCCTCATTCGTCGTTACACTTGTACCGCATCCACACAGAAGCAGCGCCATAACAACGCCCAATGAAATTAACTGCTTTACTCTCTTAGCCATATTATAACCTTTCTATCAAAAAGAGGATGTTCCTCTCTCCCACTTTTACCTTTCTGAATTTTTCTTTCATATTCGGAGGTGAGACAGAGGATACACCCCTTATCCTTTTCCAATCTTATTCAATTATAACATTTCCAGCCTGTTAAGGAAATACTAACCCTTAACAGATCCAGACATTGTCTGATGGTAGAATCTCTGCATCGCCATAAATAAAATGGCCATTGGAACAGAAACTACGACCGCACCTGCTGTAAAGCAGTTAAACCACTGGTATGCATACTCTTTTTCAAGCATATTCCACAAACCAAGGGAGACCGTATAGTAGTCTGTATTGGCTCTGCAGATAACCTTTGCAAATACGAAGTCCAGCCATGGAGCCATAAAGGACTGAATAACCGTATATACAATAATTGGCTTACTGAGCGGAATGATGATGCGCGTAAATGTCTGCCATCTGTTGGCCCCATCCAGGAAAGCTGCCTCCTCCAGAGCCTTTGGAATGGTATCAAAGAATCCTTTCGCAACATAGAAGGTAAGTCCTGAGCCTGCAGAATATACAAGGATTAATGCCACGCGGATCATGGAGCCTTCCGAAAGACCGATTGCCTTTAAAATATAGTAAACGGCAATCATAGCCATGAATCCGGGGAACATTCCCAGAATCAATGCAATATTCATGTATGCCTTTCTCAGTTTAAAACGCATCCTGGACATACAGTAGGAAACGCAAAGTACAAAGAATGTGGAAATCAAACATGTAAATACGGAGATAATCAATGTATTCACAAACATTTTAGGGAAATTCAAAATTCCGGTATCTGTAAACAGCTTCACATAATTGTTGATTGTGAATCCCTTTGGAATAATCGTTGAAATATACTGTCCCTTTTCTGCCTTAAAGCTGATTAATACCACCCATGCAACCGGGAGCAGCCAGATAACAGACAGAATTGTCAAAAAAATGTGTGTAACGATATCACCGCCGGTCCATCTTTCCTTATGCGGTTTTAAAGCCATATACTCATTTGCATTTTTTTTCATTACTGGAATCCCTCCTCATCCTTATATGACGTTGTATTGTGATATGTGATCAGGGATACTGTCGCAAGTACCACGAAGGACATAATACCGATGACTGCGCCTAAATTGTAATACTGGTTATCTACTGTTAACTTATACAGCCAGGTTACTAACAGGTCTGTCTTTCCAGCTGTTCTTCCAACCGGCGTAGGTGCACCATTGGAAAGAAGGTAAATAACATTAAAGTTATTGATGTTTGATGCAAAGGTTGTAATCAGATATGGGGCTGTTACAAATAGCATATACGGTAATGTAATCTTAAAGAAGGTTGTTACAGGGCCTGCGCCATCAACCTTGGCCGCCTCATACAGATCCGACGGAATATTCTGTAAAATACCGGTTACCTGAACCATGGTAAAAGGAATACCAATCCAGATATTAATCAGAATAACCATAACTCTTGCAAGTGTTGCATTTGTCCAGAATGGAATTGCATTGTTGATTGTTCCATTCTGAATCAGCAGGGTATTGATAATACCATTCTGACTGAAGATTGTTCTCATCAACAGTAAGGAAACGAACTGAGGAATTGCTGCGGACATTAAAAAGATAACACGCCACATTCCCTTTTTTCTTGTTCCTTTACGGTTAATTACAATTGCTAAAAGCATACCTAAAATATAGTTACTGAAGGTTGCTGCTACTGCCCATACAAGCGTCCATCCCAAAACAGACCAGAAGGTTCCACCAACGGAATCCTTAAAGTTCAAAATTTTGACAAAGTTCTTTAATCCAACCCAGTTAAAAATCAGGTTATGGGAATCTAATTTACTGTAATTTGTAAATGCCATACAAATCATGAAAATCAGGGGAAGGATCGTAAATACAACAATACCAATTGTCGGCAGTGGCAATAATAAGCAATGAAGATTCTTATCAAACAGAGAAACAAAATCCTCCTTTAATCCAGGAACATTCTTTCCCTCCTGTTTCAGGCACTGTGCTTTATAAGTACTATGTACATTTAAAATCCAGATAATGACAAACAGTACAATCAGGGCTATTGTACAGACACCATATAAAAGCATTAACAGGGAACTGTCACCCTTGGTGTATTCAAATACCCCTTTTGCTTCATTCCATACTTTTTCCTGTGCCTGTCCGCCTAATGCAATGAACCTCTCCACATTATTAACACCGTTTCTTACCATATACAGGATAAATGCTATCTCAGCTGCAAGAAATACCACTCCCTTAACAAACTGTTTTCTCACCAGACAGCCAAGACCCATAATCAGAAAAGATAACCTTGTAAAAACATCTCCGTTTTTCAGTGCTTTACCAATGGAATAGGTGTCGGAAAATTCTTTTTTGCCTTTTGTTTTCTGTTTCAATTTCATTGCTTAAACACCTCCGTTTCGTTGTAATAGAACTATCTTATTTTGTTAAGCTTGAATTAGATTGGAAAAATATACTGCTGTTTGCCTTAGCAAACATATCTCTTTATTCATAAAGTGCTCCAGCACCGTTTCAAACGGCCCGGAGCACCTTCACACTTATTTTCTATTACTCTGCAACATCAGTATTTAAAGATGTATTGAAGTTTTCTGTCATTTCCTCTGCGTTGTCGTGTGTAACTTCGCCGTTTACTAAGGATTTACCAAAGTTTTCAGCTGGTGTCCAGTAGTTACCCATCTTAGCTACGAATGGCTGAAGAATGGATGTGTTATCAAATGTATCATTCTGAGCTACTACTAACTCATCCTGCTGGATTGTATCTTCTGCTAACAGCTCTGTGTTACAAGGAACGATATTTCTTGCTGTGTAGTGAGATAACTGAGAATCTTTATTTCCAAGATACAGTGCAAGTGCTACTGCTACCTGTGGATATTCACATGTAGGATTTACACCGATTGCTTTAGATCCTGCAAAGGATAATAACTGTTTGTCAGCTCCGCCAATGTTTGCTGTTGGTAAGCAGGCGATTCCAAGATTGTCACCTACTGCATCTTTAGCTGCTGCATATCCCCAGGAACCTGTAAATACTGCAGATACAGATCCATCAGCGAAACCAGCTAAACCGGATTCATTATCATCATTGATGAAGTTAGGATTTGCAACTAAGTCTACTAAGTAATTTGTTACGTCTACACCTTTCTGTCCACCACAGTCAATGCCTGCTTCGTTGTCTGTTCCATCACCGAAGAAGGTACATCCGTTAGCTACATAGAAGGATGCGATATACCAGGAGTTTGTTAATGGGAAGGAAACCTTTCCTTTTTCTAACATTGTGTCTAAGCTCTTGATATCATCTTCTGTGAATACGCTCTTATCATAGAACATATACCATGTGTTTGTTGTAAAAGGAACACCGTAGATTCCGCCGTCTACTGTTACGGAATTTACAATTGCTTCTGAGTTTGTTGATTTAACATAATCTGCTGTGCTTCCACCAAGCTCTGCAAGTGCGCCGGCATCGATTAATGTCTGTACCTGATCATTTGCGAACATGTAAACGTCTGCAGATGCATCTGGATCCTGTGTTACAGTTTTTGCTGCATCACCTTCACTACATGTACCATATTCAAATGTGATATCCCAGTTTGGATGCTCAGCATTAAATGCTTCACATTCTGTCTGTAACCATTCGCCGTAATCAGCTGACTGATCCTCTGCAGGTCCCCAAACTGTTAATGTTGTTGTAATTGCTTCCTCTTCAGCTGGAGCAGCTTCTTCTGTCTCTTCTGTTGCTTCTGCTGTTTCCTCTGTTGCTTCTGTTGTCTCTTCTGTAGCCTCAGGTTCAGCAGTCTCTGCTGCCTGGCTTCCACATGCTGTCAGTGTTGACATACACATTGCACCTGCTAAAACAAGTGCCATAGCTTTTTTGAATTTCATAGTTTTGTCTCCTTCACTCATAAAGTTTTTTGGTTACTTTGTAGTACCTTTACCCTATGAACACATTATAGAAAAACAAATGAAATTCGTATATATCAATTATTTTTGAAACATGTTGATTTTTTATGATGTGATATTTCTTGATATAAAAATGATATGTTTTTTGAAGTTAATTGTTTTTTGAAGTTAATTGTCTTTTGAAGTTAATTGTCTTTTGAAGTTAATTGTTTCGCTGTATTGAAGGATTCTAATCTGGGGGTTGGTAAATATGACAAGTGGGGAGGCTTACACCGTTTCCACGAGGGGAGGCTTACACCGTTTCCATGAGGGCACGCTCTCGCTGCATGTCACTCACAGCGGTACGTAATGCGCGACAAAACCGCGCATAAGTACCGGTGGTGACATAAGCACCCTCATGAAAAGATGTAAGCTTCGCAGCATGTTTATGTTTTTCCTCTTTTAGCAGTTCAAAGAGGTTGCAAGGTATATTAAAGGTATATATAGATATATAGAAATACATAAAAGAGGCATAAATATACATAAAGAGGCTTGAAAATGTTTGAAAAGATTAAATTGTACTCCATGCCAAGGACTAAGATAAATCTGTTTTGGACGTCAGGATTGCAAATGTCTGTTGTACGTCCAAAATAGTTGACATAAGTAGTTTACATAATTGAAATTTGATGATTTGTTCATCGTTATTGGACGCCAGGAGACATTTCATGTCCCTGGTGTCCAATATTTCTCTTATTTTTTTCTGTAGGAACAGAATTGAAACGCTCTACGTCCAACGGGTTTACATAACACATATTTTGTGCTTGCTAATTGCAGAAAATGGTTAAGTAATGGGCATTCAACTTAAAAAGATAGATTAAATTGTGGATGGAAAAATTAATTAGTTGAAATTTGACAGGAAGTGAATTGATTAATTGGGATTTTCCTGGGAGGAGAAGTGATAACAGCGGTTGGACGGGAAGCCTTTTCAATTTTTATGTAGTTATTCCTCATGAAGTCATTTCTCATATAGTTATTTTCATATAGTTATTTTCATGTAGTTATTTTCATGTAGTTATTTTCATGTAGTTTTCAATATAGACATCAAGAATTTCTATATCGAAAAAAATCAGGCAAAATGGTTAACATAACTAAATTATGTAAACTAATTTTCAATATACGTAACCACTTTTCCTATATCGAGGAAAATCACGAAAAAAGCTTCGATATAGAGTTTTAGTTTTTGCATATCGAAAGAAAGACATTATGTAAACGTCAAATGAGGTTATGTAGCAAGAAGTCTTTCGATATAGCAAAAATCTTTTGCTATATCGAAAACCTTAAAACATTCCCAATAACTTAAGCAGGCTGCGAAGCTTACAGCCTCACTTATTTGCCCGTAACTCTTGTTCCCAACTTTCTTTGGAACTGATTTTCATTGGGACTCACTTTCATTGGAACAAACTTTCATTGAAACTCACTTTCATTGAAACTGACTTTTAATCCCCCTCATACTACAGATTCTTCGGAAAATGAATGGTAACGCTGGTTCCCTTTCCAGGAGTACTCTCAATGATAAGTGCATATTGTTCCCCATAGAAAAGCTTGATACGTTCATTGACATTGCGGACCCCGTAGCCTTTGGAATCCTCGGAAATAATGCGCTGGCTCTGCTCCTCTGTCATGCCGACTCCATTGTCAAGTACGCTTAAATAGACTTCCTTTTCATCCTGACGTCCTAAAATGGTAATTTTACCTCTTCCCTCCGGCATTACGTCAATGCCATGATTAATGGCATTTTCAATCAACGGCTGGAGCACCAGATTTAAGGTCATATATTTCATAATGCCCGGATCAATATCGATCTCAGAGTCAAAGCTGTTATCATGCATGATCAACTGAATGTTCAGATAGGATCTCATATTGTCCACCTCATCAGAAATCGGCATCACGTTCTTTCCCTTATTTAAAGAGGTACGATAAAAAGTGGACAGGGACAATGTGATTTTGCTGATATCCTCTTCTCCCGCCTCGATAGCTTTCCAATTTATAATGGAAAGAGAATTATACAAAAAGTGCGGATTAATCTGTGCCTGAAGTGCGCGCATTTCATATTCTTTTTCCTTGATCTTACTGCGATATACCTCATTGATGGACTGATCCAGCTTACGTACCATGTTATTAAAGCCCTCTATCAATTCACCAATTTCATCGGTACTGTCCGCCTTCATTTCAATACTCAGATTACCCTTTTCAACCGCACGCATATTGGTCTGCAATCTTGCAATACGCTTTGTAAGAAATTCTGAAACAATTCGAATACAGAGCACACATACAATCAGAGAAACTGCAAAAGCAATCACAATAATCACTTCAATTGGCTGCATGGATGAAATAATCAGCCTGTCAGGCTTGTAGACAACAATGTTCCAGTCTGTGGTCTTGGAGCTCCCCTCCACAAACTGATATCCACAATCCTCAAGCTCTCTGCATTCCAAATATTCACTGTAGGTCAGCTTGTCATTGGCGTTTGGTCCGCTAAATACTGAATTTTGATAGACACAGATTCCTTCCTGATTGGTAATAAACACCCCATAGTTATTGTTCAGACTTTCTCTAAAGGGACGAAACACACTGTCATAATCAATGCTCAGATACAGCACACCCTTTACATGATACTGATCTAACATTGCCATCTTGCAGACGGAATAGGCAATCCCGGCCTTTTCATCTACATACCAGTGAATTTCATTGTCTGAAAGCACCTCGTCAAACCAGGGTTCCCTTTCAATTTCAGACAGGGGTGCTACCGTCGACCCATGCTTTACCAGATCTCCATCCGCATAAATCGTCACCGCGTTAACATCCGAATGAAAATACATGATAGAAGAAAGCAGTGGATCAATAACTGTAACCATTTGGTCATAAATCTGATAATTTGAGGAATTTCTGGAACTGATTACCTGGGCAATGGACTGGTTAAAGGAAATATAATTTGACAGATTGTTATAAATTTCCAGTTCGCTGTCCATAGCATTTTCTGCCTGATACACATAGGAATCCAGGTTTTCTATTTCCTTTTCCCACAAGATACCACGCAGCTGAACATAGGTGGCAATCAAAATTGCAATAATCGGGACAAAACCGGCCAGACCATATACAAACAGGAATTTATAGCGAAGCTTTCGGTTTTTAAACCATGCCCGCAGTTTCAAACCTCTTTTTTTCTCCATAAGCATTATTCTCCACCGTTTTCACGGAACTTCTGGGGACTGACGCCAAAATACTCCCGGAAGCTGGAACAGAAATAGGATACATTTGCATACCCGCATTCATTGGAAATATCCACAATCTTTGCCAGAGAATTTTCCAGTCTGTCCTTTGCTTTTTCCATTCGGTAAGCCTTGATGAATTTACTTAAATTCTGTCCTGTTTCCTTTTTAAAAACGGCACTCAGATAGCTTGGTGCCATATAAACCATCTCCGCTAACATATCAATCCCGATTTCACTTCCATAGTGATCATAAATATACTGCTTTACCACATCAACCTCTCTGTGAGCTGACTGGGAACTGTTTACATACTTTTTCTCCAGCTTCTCAACAGCGGCATTGACAATATCCATGACCGCTTTAAAATCCGCAACCATATACAAACGCTCAATTTCTGAATTGAGCTCCTGATCCGTACCGCTGTCCAAATCTGTGTAGATATCCTTTAACAGATTGGAAAACAGAAACTTAATATAAATCTGCGAATATTCTGTTTTATTACGATACTTTGCACAGAATCTGGAAAAGTGCTCCTTCAAGCCGGAAATATCTTTCATTTTAATGTCCTGCTTCATCTGCTTCATCAAAGTATCATCCTCAAACTGAATGATATCCCCTGAATTTTGTTCCATATTATAATAGTAAATCATAATCTCCGGATGATAGAATTTGTTTTCCATCAAAAGCTCCATCTCATCCATTGCATTTGGAATCTGTTCCGGGCTTTTCAATTCCGAAGAAATAGCTACATAACAGTCTTCTTCCATTTCCTTCTTCATGGCTTCTGTAATGACTCTTGCTGCTGCCACGCAGTCCATATCACGGTCTTTAAAAAAAAGTACTGACTGCTGCTGATTCAGATTCAAATACTCGGAAATTCCAAGATTATCGAACTCTTTTATCGTTTTATAATCAAAATCCTTTTTGCCAAAGACCTCATGGTTAAATTCCAACAGCATGATACGACTGTATTCCTCCAGCTGTTCTCTGGTCACAATCCCTTTACTCTCATCCAAAACCACCGAAAGCTCCATGCCATTTAAAAGCTGAAAAAGGGCATGCTCCTTCATAAAGCTCATACTCCGGCTCTTCAGGTCGGATTCCATCCGGTCCTCCTCAAGCTCCGCAGCCACCTTCATTAAAGTGTTCTGAAATTCTTTAGGGTCCACAGGCTTTAAAATATAATCCTTCACACCCAGACTGATCGCTCTTTTGGCATAATCAAACTCATTGCAGCCACTGAAAATCACACTGCGGATATCCTTGCCGGTCATTTTTACCCGGCCAATCAATTCAATTCCGTCCATAAACGGCATCTTTACATCTGTAAGCAGGATATCGTAGTCCTTCTCCCTGATCAGCTTCAGTGCCTCCGCACCGTTAACTGCCTCCTCAATCTCACATTTAAAATCCATCTGCTTCAATAAAAAACGGATTCCATTTCGCTCTATCTTCTCATCATCTACAATCAGTAATCGATACAATCTCTTTTCCTGCCTTTCCGCAAGCAGCATATTTTAAGCAGATGGTTTATTTGTACCTTTGATACAAAAAAAGCCGGGGCATAAGCTGCCCCGACTTCATCAAGAATCAAATTAGCATTTCCAAATGTCGTTGTTATATTCTGCAATCGTACGGTCAGATGAGAAGAAGCCTGCTTTACTGATATTCATAAGCATCTTCTTAGCCCAGGTATTCTTATCCTCATAATCTGTTAATACCTGCTCTTTTACGGAAATGTATTCCTCAACATCTAAGAGTGTCATGAACCAGTCT
The DNA here is from genome assembly GCA_964619485.1 of uncultured Lachnospiraceae bacterium. Lineage (GTDB taxonomy): Bacteria > Bacillota > Clostridia > Lachnospirales > Lachnospiraceae > UBA2882. Next base: position 25,715 of record CAZUCI010000003.1, on the reverse strand, counting down.
TTGCTGATCAGTTCATGATGCAGACGCTCCAAAGCTTCCTTGTCTCCAACTGCAAGAACCTCTTTGCTGACGATGAAATCAACCAGTTCCTTGATCATTGGATTCTTTTCATAATAATCCTTTGCGATATAATCTGCTTTCTCATAATGTTCAATCACTTCTTCACTGCTCTTTCCAAAGAAGTAAATATTATCCTCACCAACCAGCTGTCCGATCTCAACATTTGCGCCGTCTCTTGTTCCTAATGTAACTGCACCATTTAACATAAACTTCATGTTTCCTGTTCCGGAAGCCTCCTTGGAAGCCAGGGAAATCTGTTCGGAAATATCACATGCCGGAATAATCTTAGCTGCCTTAGTTACATTATAATTCTCTACCATAACAACTTTCAAGTATGGATTTACTTCCGGGTCATTATTTATGATATCGGATAAGCAAAGAATCAGGTGAATGATGTCTTTTGCAATGCGGTAAGCAGGTGCTGCCTTTGCACCAAATACAACTGTAATTGGTGTGGAGGGTTTGTTTCCAGCCTTGATATCCAGGTATTTATAGATTACCCAGAGCGCATTCATCTGCTGACGTTTGTACTCATGAAGCCTCTTAACCTGAATGTCAAAGATAGAATTTTCATCTACTTCTACATTCTGTGTCTCCTTCAGGTAATTTTTCAGAATAACCTTTTCCTGCTTTTTGATTTCTAAAAGCTTGTCTAAAACCTCTTCATTATCTGCAAATTTCAATAAGTCCTCTAATTTAGAAGCATCTGTCTTGTAGTCATCACCGATCAATTCTGTGATGTAATCAGCCAGATTTTCGTTGCAGTGTAATAACCATCTGCGGAAGGTAATACCATTTGTCTTGTTGTTAAATTTCTCAGGATAAATCTTGTAGAAATTATTCAGCTCGGAGTTTTTCAAAATCTCTGTATGCAGGTAAGCAACACCATTTACGCTGTGACCATAGTGCATATCCATGTGCGCCATGTGTACTCTTCCTGTATCATCAATGATGTAAACAGATGGATCATCATATTTTTCACGAATCTTCTCGTCTAAGATACGGATGATTAATACCAACTGTGGAACCACCTTCTTTAAGTAAGCGATTGGCCATTTCTCCAGAGCTTCAGAAAGGATAGTATGGTTCGTATAAGCACAGACATTAGTAACAATTTCGATTGCTTCGTCGATATCGATATCCTTTTCCATTAAAAGACGGATTAACTCAGGGATAATCATGGATGGATGGGTATCGTTAATCTGAATTGCGGCATAATCTGCCAAATCATGATAATTACAGCCCTTCGCAACACACTCATCCAGGATTAATCTTGCGCCATTGCTGACCATGAAATACTGCTGGTAAATACGAAGAAGGTTTCCTGCCTCATCACTGTCATCCGGATATAAGAAAAGTGTTAAATTTTTCTCGATATCTGTTTTATCAAAGTTAATGCCATCTCCCTTAATCAGGCTTTCATCAACAGATTCAATATCAAATAAATGTAATTTGTTTGTTCTGTTGTTATAACCGGTTACATCGATATCGTACATTCTGGAAGTAACAGAAAATCCACCAAAATCAACCTTGTAGCTTACATCTGTCTTTGTGAGCCAGCCTTCCTTCTCGATCCATGGATTTGCTGTCTCCTTCTGCTTCTTATCAGCAAAAACCTGTTTGAACAATCCCATGTGATAGTTTAATCCAACTCCATCTCCGTTCAGTCCAAGGGTTGCCATGGAATCCAAGAAGCATGCTGCAAGTCTTCCAAGACCGCCATTTCCCAGGGATGGCTCTGGCTCAACCTCTTCGATTTCATAAATACTCTTACCGTTTTTCTCCAACTCCTTTTTCACATCAGCGAATACGCCCAGGTTAATCAGGTTGTTGGATAACAGCTTTCCAATCAAAAATTCTGCGGAAACATAATAAACCTTTTTCTTTCCTTCATTATTTTCTTTTTCTGCTGCCAGATCCTTGGTCATCTTTAATAAAGCATAATATAATTCTTCATTGGTACAATCCTTGATTTCCTTATTGTATTTATCTTTGCAAATAGTAGTTAACATAACATTCTCCTTGTCAAAATAATATTTTTTACTGTTCCTTCCGTAAATACGGGTCATATCATACAATTTCTGCTGAAGCTCTTCTGTAAATTCCTCCTGCTTCATACGCCATCTCCAATTGGTTCCAATGGTGGATGGCAGATTCATACGGGCCGAATTATCTTTTCCCAGAATATCCTGCATCTGGGCTATGACAACATCTGCCACGCTGCCATACAGGGTGCGGAAAAATGCCGGTACTAAATCCTCTTCCTTCTTTACATCCATGTACTTCATCATAAAATCGTGGTTTTCTTCTGTGGCATTTGCAATATAGCCCCTGATTGTTTCATTATCATGAGTTCCGATATAAACTACAAAGTTCTTTGCATGATTATGTGGTGCATGCTCATTTTCTGTGTTTCCGTCAAATCCGAACTGCAGAATCTTCATCCCGGGATATCCGGATTCCTTGACCAGCTCAACAACCTCGGGAACAACTACCCCAAGATCCTCTGCAATAATTTTGGAATCGCCTCTTGCCTCATCGATTGCCATAACCAGCTTCTTTCCAGGGCCTTCCTTGAAAAAGCCTTCCTTGGGAACTCCCTCTGCCGGAATATTATAGTAGCGAACAATACCGATAAAATGGTCGATACGGATTACATCATATAACCTGGCGTTACTCTGAATTCTCTTTTTCCACCATGTAAATCCATCCTGCTCCATACGCTTCCAGTTATATAATGGATTTCCCCATTTCTGTCCATAATCTGAAAAAGCATCCGGGGGACAACCTGCTACATACACAGGCTTCAGTTCCCAATCCAGCTGAAACAGTCTGGGATTCGCCCATACGTCCGCACTGTCCAGTGCCACATAAATCGGAATATCTCCGATCAAAGAAATTCCTTTTCGATTTGCGTAGGCTTTCAGGCGGTTCCACTGTTCGTAAAACTTATACTGTAGAAACTGATAAAACTCAATTTCATCCTGCAGTACATTTTCATACTGTTTGAGTGCATCCGGCTTACGGAATCGGATTTCCTCTTCCCATGCCAGCCATTCCTGATTGTTGTGTGCCACCTTAATTGCCATGTACATGGCATAATCATGAAGCCACTCTTCATTTTCAGCCAGGAAATCATAATAGGCTTTATTCTCTTTATGCTCTGACCTCTTAAAAGCTTTTTTTAAAACCTGAAATCTCTCGTGAAAGATGCATGCATAATCAATGTCATCCTCCTTCTCCCCCCAGTTAACTCCTGCTAACTCTTCCCTTTGTAACAGGCCTTCCTCCACCAGGGTATCCAAGTCGATAAAGTAAGGATTTCCCGCAAATGCGGAAAAGGATTGATAGGGGCTGTCTCCAAAGCTCGTTGGTCCAACCGGCAGCACCTGCCAATAGCTTTGCCCTGCTTTTTGCAGCATATCTACAAATTCATAGGCTGCCTTTCCCATGGCACCAATCCCGTAAGGAGATGGCAGACTGCTCAGTGGAAGCAGAATACCTGCTCCGCGTTTTAACTGCTTGTCCAATTCATTCACGTTCCTTCCCATATACATGTTGTTTTATATTTACGATACTTCATAGGGTTTTGGTATCTTTTGCTTCTCTATGGTCCTATTGTATGCATTTTTCTTCCATAGTGCTTGCAGTATAAAACCAACTTATGGTACAATCCTATCAAAAGATGCTTCTTTACTCATAAAGTTTTCCGCTTTTGTCTGTACCTTTACCCGAAGCATACAAATAGAAGCGGAGGCATCTTTTCATGAATCAAACTGATTACGAAACCTATCTGGAGAAGAAATTTCACGCAGATCCTTCTTTTCCTTACAATACCTATATTTGTTCCATCCCCCTGGACTTTTCAGAGGTTTCCATGCATTGGCACAGCTATATGGAAATCATTTATATCAAAAAAGGAAAGGGCTATGTGAACGTCAATTTTCAATCCCACTATGTGGAGGGCGGCGATATTATCATGGTTCTCCCCGGTGAAATCCACGGAATCTCCCAATATGAAAACCAGACTATGGAATATGAAAATATTATCTTTTCCATCGAAATGCTTATGAGTAAGTATGCGGATGCCCTGGATAATGAATTTTTTGTACCACTCCTGTCCCATAAGCTCTGTCTTCCCACTCTGATTTGTGATGATGCCCCCTTTTATCATGAGCTGTCTGAGTGTCTGAACAGAGCAGACCGTATCTGCAAAACCTTCTCAAAGGGCTACCAGCTTGCAATCAAGAGCTATCTGACAGAGTTCTTCTATATTCTTTATGCTCAGGCCTCCGACTCCGAAAATCAAAAAAAGGCCGCTGTCTCTGAGCGAGACCTCGACCGCATCAAGGAAATCCTTGGCTATATTCAAAATCATTATAAAGAAACCATCACAATTGATGAAATTTCATCTGCCTGTGGCTTATCCGCCTCTCATTTCATGCGTTTTTTTAAAAACTCCATGGGTACTTCTTTTATCAATTATCTCAACGATTACCGCTTAAACGTAGCAAGCAGAATGCTTCTTTCCTCTGAAGACAGTATTTTAGTTATTGCCACCGACTGTGGCTTTGATAATCTCTCCTACTTCAACCGTCTCTTTAAGAAAAAATACGGACAGACACCCAGCATCTATAGAAAGGTCCGTTGAAAATCTCAACGGACCACCTTTGCTCTCCTCTGTTTCAGTGCACTTTTATTCTTATACATCTCGTGGTCTGCCGTCTGCTGTGCCTTCATCAAATGTTCCTCATCAAAAATATCTGCGATTCCCACACCCTTTGCCACTTCAATTTCAAACCTGTAATTTCCCAGCTCATTTACCAGGCAGCGTCTCTCCTCAAACCTTCTAAGACCTTCCTCCACAATCTGCTCCACCTGTGTCGCCACTACAATTACAACAAATTCATCCCCGCCAATTCGATAAATCTCTGCTTCTGTTTTAGAAAAGGCTTCCTTCAGCAGCTTGGATGTTGCAAGAATCAGCTCATCTCCCGCCTTATGTCCCAAATGATCATTAACTTCCTTCAGGCAGTTAATATCAAACATAATAATTGCCATCGAACGGACGCTCTCCTTCTCACCTGAGCGAACCTTGTCGATGCGCTCCTTGTAAGCAGTGCGGTTACCTACCTCCGTAAGTCCGTCCTCATAGGCAAGGCGGCTGATAATATCAGAGTGGAAGCCCTGCTTCACCAGCGTAATCATGTGAGAGATATTGCCCACTCCCAAAAACAGAATACAGACAAGCATTCCAATTCTGGTAAAGAACGCCCGGTCCATCACATCTATATACATATAACGCATAAAGTCAAAAAACACAGACAAGCCAAGTAAAAAAACACCTATCTGTTGGATTGCTGCGAAGGGATCTTTTTTTCCTGCTCTTCTATTCTCAATACTCTGGTGAACCGTGCAGACAATCAGCAGCACGCTGGCAATGGCATAGGCGGCCACTGCTCCATTGAGGGTCTGATGAAAATCCTTCCATCCCACAAGCTGAGACACCGTGGCAAAAAGAATATATCCAATATTGAGTGTCACCAGCACCTTTGACCATCTCTGCCTGAACAGACCATAGTCCTCCTCCATATAGAGGAACAGACAGACACTGCCAAGCACCAGCATCATATTGTCTGCCACATGAATCTCACGAAGATAGCTGGAAAAGAACTGAAACAGATTCGTTTCCAACAGTCCCCATATCGATAAAATAACCGCAAACAGTCCCAGGTAACGCAGGCTCAAATCCTTTTCCTCAGAAGCCCTGTTGAATATGAAGCTTCCAAACAGATAAATTAAGCCCACAAAAAGCATACACAGACTGACAAAGAAAGCAACTGCTTTTCCTCTGATTGTGGACACAATAACTGCCGCCGCATCACCAAGATAAACGTTATCAATCTCAGCCCTGCCATCCTTATAGGCCATGGTAAGCTCCATGGAAATCCTCTTTCCGGCATAAGCCTCCGATAAATGAACCACATTCCATCTGGTTCCCGGAGAATGATTATAAAAAGGCGCACTTACCATGTCCGTCTCGTAAATACTGTTTTTATCCACCTCAATATTTACACTGCAGTTCTTGCTTCGAAATACCAGACTGTCTCCATCATCGATATCATCCGGTAAGTCCAGATAGGCAAAGATGATATTCTCTCTTCCCTCTGCATAATTCTCCATATGATCAAAGTCAAAGACCTCACCCGACTGATCCACCCAGTATTGTTCCCACTGTTCAAAGGTGCCAAGACCATAGTCTGACTTTCTTTTGTCGGTAAAAATCAGGTTGCTGATCAGCATCAAAAACATAACCACAACCAGCACATAGTAAGCCTTTGTGATTCTTTTTTTAAACAGTCTGTTTCGTTCAGACATATCCTTCTGCTTTTTTTCCATTCAATTTATCCTTTTCGTACCTTATGCTCTGCAAGCGCCTTACATTTCTCAAAGCTAAATGTTTTTTCATCCATTCGCTTTCCTTAATTCATTATAAATTTGTTCCATAAAAAGTGCAATGAAAGATTGCAATCTATTTCGAAAAAAAGCACTAAATTTTCTGTTTTTTTCTTATATATTTTTTAATTTTCAAATTTCTGTCAAATCAGTTTCAATTTTTCCATGGCATGCAGGATTCCATCCTCATTAATGTGATCTGTTATCATATCCGCAGTCTCCTTGACATAGTCCATGGCGTTGCCCATACAGACTCCGATTCCGGCATACTCTAACATATCCAGGTCATTTGGCCCATCACCAAAAGCAATGGTATCCTCTCTTTTCATGTGGAGGTAATCCTCTATGACCTTAATTCCAAAGGACTTGTTTATGCCTGTCATGGTCACCTCGCCACTGGTCTCATCCGGTTTTTCAAAGCTGGATGCTGCCACTTCAAACTCCGGTGCCAGCTGCTCTGCCACTTCTCTGACACATACCGGTGATTCATAGTAGACCATCTTTTCTGTCTCTGTATGGCTTTTCAAATCTTCATCCTGTAAAGTTTCTTTTATAATCCGTTTCATCACATCAGCTCCTCCACCGAGGCGGTCTGCAAACATACGTACCATACCTTCCATGCCTGCCCTGTTGGTAACCGTATGCTCTGCTGCCTGGAAGCAGTAGATAATGTGTTCCTTTTCAAAATAGTCCACCAGCTTAGCCAATGCCTTTGCATCCACTGTCCTGTGGCTGATTACTTTTCCCTCATATTCCACATAGGCTCCGGAGGCACAGATATAGCCGTCAAATCCGTACTGTTCCAGCCAGTCATAGACCTGTTGGCGGCTTCTGCCTGTACAAATCACCAATTTATGTCCCTGTTCTCTGGCTCTCCTAAGAGCCTCTCTGGTTGATTCCGGCATCTCTCCCTCAAAATTTACCAGGGTGCCGTCAATATCAAAAAAAAGAAGTTTCTGCTTCATATTTTATTCTCCTGACTCTCTTACAAGCTTGCGAATTGGAAGAATGCAGGCCGGTGAAACAGACAATTCATCTACCCCCATGGCAAGAAAGCGTTCTGTCAGCTCCATATCGGCTCCGAGCTCTCCACAGATTCCTGCCCAGATTCCAGCCTCATGTGCATTTTTTACAACAAGCTCAATCATGCGCAGGATTGCTTCATGATGGGGATTGTAAAAAATGTCCAGTTTGGCATTCTGACGGTCAATAGCCAATGTATACTGAGTCAAATCGTTGGTTCCAATACTGAAAAAATCTACTTCCTTTGCCAGTTGGTCGCTGATGATTGCTGCCGCAGGTGTCTCAATCATGATTCCCTGCTCTACTGCATCAAATTTGATGCCTGCTTCCCTCAATTCTGCTTTTACTTCTTCCACTATTTCTTTTATTGTTCTCACTTCTTCTACCGAAATAATCATAGGATACATAATCATGATTTTCCCATAGTTGCTGGCACGAAACAGCGCGCGCAGCTGTGTCTTAAAGATTTCTCTTCTGGTCAGACAGATGCGGATGGCGCGATACCCCATCGCCGGATTTTCCTCTTTATCCAGTTCAAAGTAATCTACCTGCTTATCAGCACCAATATCAAGGGTACGGATAATAACAGGTTTGCCCGCCATTGTCTCTGCCACATGACGATAGACAGCAAACTGCTCCTCCTCTGTTGGAAATGTATCCTTTTCCAAATACAGGAATTCACTGCGGAACAGCCCAATTCCACCTGCGTCATTTTGCAGTACCGTTGCAAGGTCTGATACGTTTCCGATATTAGCATAGAGATTGATCCTTTGTCCACTCTTTGTAATATTTTCCTTCCCCTTCATGGTCAGTAAAAGCTGTTTCTGCTCCTCTTCCCTGGCAAGCTTATCCCTGTACTCTGACAAGGTTTCCTCATCCGGATCTACAATCAGCTTCCCGCTGACTCCATCCACAATGGCCTGTCTTCCATCCCACTCTTTTTCAATTGCAATACCAATCAAAGCCGGAATTCCCATGGTTCTTGCCAGAATGGCCGTATGAGAATTGGTAGAACCCAGCTCTGTCACAAAGGAGAGCAGTTTGGTTTTATCCATCTGTACCGTTTCACTGGGTGCCAGATCCTGTGCCACAACAATGACCGGCTCATCACCCAGCTGGTCACTTCCCTCATTTCCGGATAAAATTCTGACAACACGCTCTGAAATATCCTTAATATCCGCGGCACGTGCGCTAAAATACTCATCCTCCATATTGGCAAACATTTCAGAAAAGTTATCCCCGGTTGTTGCAACAGCATACTCCGCATTCACTCCCTGTGAGGTAATCAGGTTATGTATGGAATCGTTATAATCATCATCCTCCAGCATCATGGCATGTACCTCAAAGATGTTTGCGTTTACTTCTCCGACCTCTTTGACAGCCTTTTCATATAAAGCATTCAGCTGTAAAACAGCCTGCTCCTTTGCCTGTTCATATCTATGAAGCTCCTGCTCCCTGTCCTCAATTTTTCTTCTTTCTACCTGCTTTTCTGTCTTGGATAAAAATTTGATTTTTCCAATGGCTATTCCTCGAAAAACAGCCTTTCCATCTCTCATCTGCATGTTTTTTCCTCTTCCTGTCTTTTCCTATAGAAAGATTGCAGGCCGCATTTGCTGCCTGCAATCCACTGAAAGCCGTACCTTGTTTTTATAAATTGTTTTTATAAATTATTTTTAAAGAATGCTTCCATTGCATTTACAGCCAGATCTTCATCTGCGCCTTCACATTCCACCGTAACTGCGGCACCGTTCTTAATTCCAAGTGCCATAACGCCCATGAGCTTTCTTGCATCTGCACTCTTTCCTTCATGATGAAGGGTAATCGCACATTCAAAATTCTTCGCTTCCTTTACAAGCAGCCCTGCCGGTCTTGCATGAATACCAATCTCATCGGTAATGACATAATTAAATGATTTCATTTTATCTCCTGTTCTGTCTCTCTAAGGCATTACTCCAGATTCTCTCCGTTTGTTGAGATAACCTTCTGATACCAATAGAAGGAATCCTTTCTGCTGCGGGCCAGAGTTCCTGTTCCGTCATCATACTTATCTACAAAAATAAATCCATAACGCTTCCCTGCTTCTTCCGCTCAATGGCAAAGTTCAGATGATCTGTCAATGTAATATAAATATTTTTATTCAGCTTTGTTTTCAGACTCTGGCTTGCATACTGAATAATTTCTTTTGCAAGATACATATGGTCATAGGGCATATCCGCAACTAACATTTCAAATTGTGTTCTGTTTTCCGCAGAAAGATGAAATATCTTCTCAATTTTCTCCTGCTCTATCTGGTCACCGGTCTTTTTCTGAAATCCGATGCCCTTTCCCATGACCACTACTTCTTTATTACTCTCGTCCATAGAGCTTATAACGTTATTATTAATTACTTTCAGAACCTTCATTTCAAACTCCCCTATAGACTTTTTAAAAATAGATATAAAAAAAGCTGGTATCATACTCTCATCGATTGGTTCAACCAATATAAGATGTACAACCCAGTTTTGCCTTCCGAAAAGTAACAACCTGTATTTGTCTCTTGCTATAGCTAGATTTTACTACATGCCAATTCCCACCGTCAAGGGGTAAAATAATTTCTGTGTAAAAATAACAAAAAAGCATATCCAAATTGTGAACTTTTCATAAAGTTCATGCTCATATATGGCTTTTTGAGCGCAGATTACTCTATTACTTTATAATATTTTTTCCCTGTTGTTGTAAGCCTTCCACCATCACATATATAGTCTGTTTCATGATCAAATTGAAAACCAAGCTTTTTGATAACATTTCCCGATGCAGGATTTTCTACTGCGTGTTCAGCCACAAACCTTTTTACCCCGATTTCCTTAACTGCAAAATCCATTGCAGCCTTCATTGCTTCCGTAATATAACCCAATCCCCAATATTTACGTCCAAGATTATAGGAAATATCATAACAGGCTTCCTCTTCATTATAAAAGATAAGACAGGTTCCAAATATGGTGCCGCTGCTTTTATCTGTGATACACCACCGATACCAGTCATCCGCCTCTAACATGGAAAGCTCATAATCAATAAACTCCTGCGCATCCGCAATATTATCACTGCTCTCCCACATCATATATTTGGAAACCTCATGGTCACTCTGCCAGCACTCAAATACCTCTTTGGTATCTGCTGCATCAAATCTTCTTAATCTTAAACGTTCTGTCTCTATAATTGGTGTTAACATCTGATTATTCTCCTTTTTGCTTTATGTAAACCATATTCCTTTACAATTTTCATCTAAGTGCTCTGGTTTTTGTGTAAAAATCAGCCAAAATTCTTCCATTGACGCCAGGAGCGCCACAATCCCGATTGCTGCGAACCAGATTTTTTCCGGAATAATCAGCATCCATATCGGAATCAAAAACAAAAGCAAACCGGTAAGCTTATTGGCATAGGTATGTAATAGCATGATTTTCCCCAGACGTCCATAACCAAGGAACATATTTATTACTCTAATTCCTGCGATTACAATAATAACCAGGACTTTCCAACTGCTCCAGCCAATGCGTGGCACTAAGGCTACGGACATTGCCAAAGTAAAAATCAAATCTGAAACACTGTCCAGTCTTGCCCCCCACAAATCTGCCACCTGTAGCTTTCTTGCAAAAAATCCATCCAGCATGTCTGAGATACCACAACAGGAATACAACAGATAAAATGAGAGAGAAAAAGGCTCTGCCAATACCAGTGGAACCGATAAAATAATACGACTGATTGTCAATGCATCCGGAATACGTCTTTTCTCTTTCATAGCCGGCGCAAAGGTTAACATAACACATCCCACTGCATAACATATCACATCTCCTGCATCATAGACGGAGCCAATCAGAACACGAAGGAATCTGTTATTCTCCAATCCAAGCAACGTAACTATCTGAAAATACTGGGCAATTTCTACTGCAGCTGCAAAGAAAAAAATCCACAATGGCAGCAACTCCCGCTTCTTTTCACTGATTTGATCCGGAATAAAAACAGCTACAAAAAAATAAAGCACAAAAACCACCAATACATCCCCAACATAAGGGCGTACGATGGCATCGTGCACATATAATGCAATTAGGACTTCAATCATCAGAAATACCAGAAATGCAATACTGTATTTAATTTTTCTACTGATTGTAAGTTTTGTTTTCATGTGGCTATCATATCACATTTTAATAAAAAACTTAAGTTTAACAGTTTTTCATTGCGACATTTCATTGTGTTTTCTCATTGCACACCAAAGCTCTATCATGCACAGTAAATTGCAATGGCCTCACTCATAAGCTTTGCTGTTCCGGCTCCGTGCTGATCCATATTATTCATGAAACGCTCATCTGCCACATACATCTGTCCCAGTCCAGCCAGAATTTCTTTGGTGCAGTCGTAATAAAATTCAGTAATATAACTCTGCCAAACCTCTACCAGCTTCTGCACTCCTACCGACGCAGGGTTCTCACCAATATGTTTTGCAAATTCCTGCATAATCTGACTCGCTTTTTCCTGTGATTTCGCCCAATCCTCTTTGGTGAAACCGGCTGTCTTTTTCTGACTCTGCATATAAGCATCCGTACTGCCCCATTTTTCCTGTACTTCTTTTGCATATTTCTCTTTTGCATTCTCAATTTCAGTCATGTCAAACTCCTTAATACTCATTGTGTTTTCTCCTTTCAGGCCTGCATCCAAAAGTCCTATCAACCGCTCCAGGCGCTCTTTTTTCATCTTCAAAAGTTCCCTCTGGTTTTGCATGGCCTCCTCCTTTTGATAGTCAGGGGAATCCATAATCTTCACAATATCCTTGATGGAAAAATCCAGCTCTTTGTAAAAAAGAATCTGCTGCAATTTCTCCAACGCCTTCTCATCATAATACCGATAACCGGTTTCAGGTACCACTGACGAAGGTAACAGCAGGCCGATTTCATCATAATAATGCAGAGTCCGTACGCTGACTCCCATTAAAGTTGCTGCTTCACTTATGGAATACTTCATGTTTTCCACCTCCCAAAAACACAATACGCTATGACGTCACGTCAGAGTCAACACTTTTTTACAAAAATATCTTGTAACGAGAATATCTTGTAACGAAAATATCCTTCCAATAATAACAATTCAAAAATAGAAAAGTTCTTCAAATTTCTTATCAAGGGCAATACACAGAATCAGTGCCAGCTTGGCTGTGGGATTGAACTGCCCTGTTTCAATGGAACTGATGGTATTGCGGGATACGCCAACCATCTGTGCCAGCTGTGCCTGAGAGATATTTTGTTCCTTTCTGGCTTCCTTTAAATGATTTTTTAATTCTAATGTATCTTCCATATCCTGCCTTCCTGTTTCGGTTTCATAATTTTAAACCTTGTTCTCTTTTTCGCTTTTGGTTTACATAATTGTACTTGCTGTAATCAAATTATAAATGTGTGCTGCGGAAAACATCAAAACGATGATGATATAGCAAACTGCCACAAACAGCTCATGCTTTTTTCTTAAATTCTTATATTTCACCACGAAGCCTGCGGCCGGGATGCTGAATACCACCGCGTATAAGCCATAATTCATACCGCCACCAGTGAAAATCTGAACTATAAAAAAGATTGTCGCCAGAACTCCCGCGGCAACTGCCCCCGCATTTCCGCCCTCTTTCAATACTTCCTTCTCATAAATATCCTGGTTCTTATTTTCTTCTCTGCTCTTTGCTAAAATTTCCTCTTTATTCATTACAATCTTCCTTTCCTTTTACCTTGTCGCATTAGATGCGATTTCACATTGGGTTATCTTACATCTGCTTTTTCCTGTATTATTTTATTCATATTGCCAAGTTAACTTTGCAAATGTTAGTATATTACCGCCAAGTAAACTTGTCAATATGTTTTGCAAAGTTTTCTTGGCATTTTGTGTCAAATCGTAAAAATTAGTGATTTTTGATATAAAATTAAGTAAAAAAAGAACGAAAAAGAGAACCAGGTTTGCCTGATTCTCTCTCCAAATTTCTTATGTAAAACTGCTGACAATCTTAACTGTTCTTATATTCCTTATAGCGCTCCATAATATCAGAAGCTAATGGAGTTTCTGCCTGCAGCTTCATCAAATATCCAAGAGCATTTCCAGGATAATCCAGCTTGTCACCCATAAGTGTATGCTCAAAACAGCTTCTTACCACATTAATTACACAGTCAGCACTATGATAGGTTTCACATTCATGACACATTGCAAGTGTCTTTGCAATACTGTCCACGATGACATCCTGATCATAATGTTTAAAATCCTCCGTCGGGATTCCATCAAATCCACCGGCAAATTCGCGTTTCTCTTCCTGCCTGCAGGCATCAATATAATCCTTTGCATATTTCATAACACACACGCCAGAACAATCAGCGCATCCCTTATCCTCACAAACTGTGTTTACTTCCTCTTCCAGGTTATTGTAAATTGCCATGTTATCTACTGCCATTTTAAAAATCTCCTTTCGCTTTTGTAATATTATTTTATTTAATCTGACATTCTTTGTAAAGTTCTTCTCGGATTTTTTCGTCCTCTGTTGCTTTTTGCAAGTCGTCTATACGATTATCTGCTAAAAGTCGCTTTGCTAACTCTGCGAAATTACTTTCTCCGCGCATTTCTCCTCGCATTTCCCCATTCTTTGCAGCTGCTTTCAGCCTTCCCTCATATCGTTCACGACCCTCCATTCGCATCTGCTCTTTTTCGTCCTCTGTCAGTTCCTTCAGCGTAACAATGCATTCCTTCATTGTTTCATTTCTTTCTGCCAACATATAAACCTCCTCCCACGTTGTTTCCTTAAAGAGTGCTGCCCAATAATAAATATCTGGCATCTGCTCCTCGTCTGATGGGTTTCCCAGTTGGTTCAATTGTAGCATTTTCAAATGAAATTTTCTACTGTAAATATGATGTGTTTCCTTCTCTGACAAATAGTATTGTAAAAAAAGTTTTTGTGGAAAATCTCTCGGTGTGAAATCCAAAATTCCAATATGTATAGTTTCCTTAACATCCAGATAATCATCTCCTTTATTTAATTGATCAAAAGCTCTACATAAATACCCCAAAGAGCGCTCTGGCCAATCCCCATCATTGCGAACCTGCATCTCAATATTGATTACTTTGTCTTGATTTAAGACTAACTTAATATCCAAAATCATCGTTTTATCATCAATACTCTCGCCTTCCTGTATTGGGTTAAGTATTTCCACAGAAATAATTTCATTTTCATCCATACACAAAAGTGCTGATAGTAAACCCTTCAAGGCTTTTTTATTACGTTGTAAAAACACTTTAAATAAATAATCATTTGTAAGGGTGTATTTTAATTTTCCTGTCTTGCGCTGCACCTCCTTTTCATAAAAAATTTTTTCTTTTTTCTTCATCATAGGCATACTTTTCCTTTCTTGTAAAATATTAAGTTGCTCTCTGCTTGAAAATTCGGCGAACGCCTTGAAATGTTGTTAACATTAGATAAAGCAGATATGTCCAAAAATGATTTTAAATCAGTATTGCAAATATGACAATAGAAAAGGCAAAATTATTTATAGAATTATTTAAAGAAAGAAGAAGGAAATCACAGTTTCCTTCCTCCTCCCATACTTACTCCATCTCTTTATTTACACGCTCTTCACAGGAACGCATAGCAAGAATGGTCTTTTCAAAAAGTGTATCCAATTCCCATCCTAAACGTTCAGCCCCCTGACGAATGACATCTCTGGAACAGCCGGCTGCAAATTTTTTGTCCTTGAACTTTTTCTTTAAGCTGCTGACTTCCATATCCATAACACTCTTGGATGGGCGCATTCTGGCTGCGGCTCCAATAAGACCAGTCAGCTCGTCCACTGCAAAAAGCACCTTTTCCATCTCATGCTTTGGCTCCACATCACAGCAAAGTCCGTAGCCATGACTGCAGATGCTGTAAATCATATCCTCTCCCACACCTGCTTTTGCTAAAAGCTCCGGTGCCTTAACACAATGTTCCTCCGGATATAATTCAAAATCAATATCATGAAGAAGCCCTGTAATTCCCCAATAATCCTCATCATCACCATAGCCCAGCTCTTTGGCAAAATAGCGCATGCAGCCTTCCACAGTCAGACCATGCAAAATATGAAATGGCTCCTTGTTATATTCCTTTAAAAGCTCCAACGCTTTCTGTCTTGTCAAATTACTCTTCATGTCATGCCTCCTATGACCCACTCGTAAACCTGTCATCAACGTCCACACCGTTTCACAATCCCTTTTGCCTCCACTGTGCGCTCAGACAATTCTCCATATGTTATCAATAGAATTATAGTTCAAATGAATCACTTTTTCCATCCCATACACCACAATCCTGCACTCAAACTTATTGATATGCCCCTGCATAGAAACACCGCTTGGCAGTGTGTAATCACCTCTCTGTGTAAGGTCCTTATATCCTCTAATCATATATGTCTGCAGCTGCTCATCCTCGTCTGTAACGCGAAGCTTAATGGGAATAATCTTCCCATCACGGCAGTGCTGGCAAATCACATCAACTCTCCGATCCTGCTCTCTTATACGACCCATAACTAACACCTCGTATAAGCTATTATGGAACATATGTTCTCATTTTGTAAAGAGGGAAATTTTGTCTGGTTATTAAAAGTGTACACAAAAAATAACAGACATCTATTTTTCTGGCAAAGTGCCGTAATTGTTAAACAAAATTTCAGACTTATCAATCTTCCATCCGTTTTGTTCAAACTGTTGTTCTACATACTGGCGTATCTGCGTCGAAGACTGCTCGTCCTCCCACCATCCATAACCATGGGCAAGACGTATATCTTTATCAACACTGTAAGCATCACCAATTGCAATTGCCCTCCTATCATCCAGATTATAGATTTCTCCATCCTTTGCAAACAAAATATTAGGATAGTCTTTTTCCACGTAAACCATTCCACCATGCCACTCCTCCTCAAAATAAGAAGGAATCATAGACGGACGTTTCTCATGATTTCCATGAATGCAAAACAGGGGAACCGGTAACATGCTTAAATATTGTTTATTACGCTTATCGTATAATTCTCCACTACCATACAGATTTACACCATTCTCAAACAGGGGCAAGTTAGAGCACTTAATGATTGTAGCTTGAGTACCATACAGATTTACACCATTCTCAAACCTCAAATTCAAAAATGCAGCATCCATAAATGCCATCTCTGTATGTGTTTTTACCCAAGCTAAATGCTGTTAGCATTTCTTTAAATCAATAAATTTCACAATTATCTTCATCTATAATGTATCTCTTCTCTACATTATGACTTGTACGAGCTGTATTTTCAATCAAAAGCAACTTATATTTTTTATACAGTATATCTTTGTATAAAAGTTCCAACTCCTCGTCTGTTAGAAAACATTTCAGGTTGTGAAATATAAAAACTTCTTTCTCCAACAAAACATTTACAATATCCATATGTTGAATAATCTGACTAACAATATCTTCTCCAATTGAATCAAACTGGATTCCGGTTGCTTTAATTATCATTCCTAAATCTAATTCCGGGTTGAATGATACACCAAATGAGAAATCCAATGTCAATTGCTGCACTACTTTTTGTATTTCTGCAGTTAATTTATAGGTCTCTTCATAATGATTTTCATCCACCATCTGTTCCTTCAGTTTTGTATAAAACGAATTTAGTATTTTTTTCTCAGCTTCCACCAAGTTCAGGGGATTATCAATAAATTCCAGCTCCTTTCGGATAGATAAAATTTTATCACCATCCGACAATACAAACCTTCCCTCTGCTCCATCCATTTGTTCCTGGATATCCCACAATATTTTGCGGTAAGCTATTGGGTTCTCTATAATGAACTCCACTACAGCATCTTCTCTACATTCCAGTTGAAACTGATAATCTGGATGTACTAATTTCACAAAATCACCAGCCTTTCATCAGAGTCTATCACCTCTGATTTTGACTCACCTACTACAAATTCCATCTTTTCATACTGCTTTTCTGTTACTGTTAACATCTGAACAATTCCTTCTGTCGGTTTGTTTTTTCTAACATTTTCTGCTATTGCATTAGATGCTGTCGAATTTAGAACAAGTTTACAATATACAGATTCCTGAACAAAAATAAAGCCTGATTTCAAAAGAAATTTTCTAAATTTAGTATACTCACGCCTCTGAGCATTGGTTAATACAGGCAAGTCAAAAAAGACCACTATTCTCATAAATCTATAACTCATATGTATAAAATCTGATTAATGCCGCATCCTGATCATTCAATGCATCAAAAATACTACGAGTGTATATCTTAATTGCATTATTGATATACTGCATCTTTCCATCTATTCGCACTTCTTCATTTAAAAGATCTACAAGTTGCATCTTTTCCGGATGTTCAAATTCCAGCATATGCATATTTTTTACTTTTCGATCAACTATAATTCTAAAGGGCTCCATCAGGTCTGACGCAAGATTAAACTGGTTAAACATATTATCATGAAATAATCCAAGCTGCGTAATATAACCATTCGCAACTATTTCCCGGGTAAAACACGAAAGAATGATGGAATATCCATAATTTAACGCGGCATTAATCAAATTCTCTGCACTTCTGGTAAAATCCATTCCGAACAATGCGTTAAAATATACTTTGGCAGCATGTCCTTCCCTGTTACTCTCATCATTCCATTTCATTTCACAAATATAGGATTCCAAAAGTGCAGATTCATTCTCCTTTCCCATTTCTCTTAATAACTCTTTCTGCTGCCAGATTTTATTTCTGATAATCTCAGTCCATACTACTTCTTTATTTTGAGATTGCCAGGCAATCTGCGTTCTTACTTTATTACTTGTGTCATGGCTTCCGTAATAGCTAACCAGCTCTGAACTTGGATTTCGCTTTTCATCACAAAAAATAACTTTAATTTTTCGTGATGAAAGCTCTGCCAATAAACTCACTGTCAAAGACACTGCTGTTGATTCAATTAACAATGTACCAATTTCAGATAAGTGTATTTTGGTTGTTTCCTCATTTCGCACAACAAGATAATTCATTTGTAAGTCAAGCTTTGCGCGATGACTTATCACTACCGTCCGCCAGCTCATACTGTTTTAAGATCAATAATCTGTTCATAAAAACCAGTTATTGACTGATTCAATAAAACAACTTCCTTAAGTATGTTTATGTCATTGTTCATAACCAGAACTCCGGAATGAGCTGGTCCTTTTATTGTTGACAGATTACATGCCCCACTATTGCATTGAAACAGATGTAGAATTTCATACAAAACCTTACACTTTTCCTCCCTGCTTAACATTATAAACTCTTCTTTTCCTTCCACCAATGACTTTCCGGGTGCTGCCAGCCTTGTCCCATAAAACGTATCTTGAATTTTCTGCAAAAAGGTATCATATATTCTCAGCATAGTGGATTCTGATAATTCATCCTGTTCCGATAATTTCGCACTTTTATCCAAACCTAGACGGTTACAAAATTTCACGATCTTTTTTATTGCCTTTGCATCTTCCTGTGGCAAAATCAGCTGATTAGCATTTTTTATTTTTATTTGATTTCCTGTTCTACCTGAAATATGTGCATAGAATCCATCAATACAAATTAATGAATCTATTCTGATTTTTGACAGAATAATACGTGGATTAACCAAACTCAAATCTGCCCTGCAATACGTTAATAAGGTCTCTTGATTTTGTGCCAGCTCTGCCTTTCTATAAGCAGGCATTACCTCTAATGTTCTCTTTTTCACTCCCTTTTTTCCATCTGATTCTACCAAAAAGAAATAGGCCCCCTTCGCTTTATTATAACCACCATATTTTTCAATATTTTTTAATCGCTCATCTGTACCACTTTTAATCGGTACCTGCCCCTTTCCCTTTTTCATTAGCTGTTGATCAAATAATCCCCCGCTCACTTCATAAGGTTTTCTTGTAAATAGAATACTATTTTTTTGCATATACTTTTTCACTGTATAAATAGTTGCCGGGGATTCCTCTGTACCCTTTTCCTGTGATATCCAGGCTACTTCCCCATTTCGCTCAACGGAACCTTTTTCAAACATTCTTCTTAAATTGTAGGTTCTTCCGGGATTATTCCGCACAAACCATGCGGCATCTTTTGTAAATTTAACGTAATAGGTATTGCCTACAACTATATTAAGATAAGCATCCTTTGCATGGTGATAATCGTTAATTTCACGAACCTTAAACATATCAAATTCGTGACGGAACTCACTGACAGCATTTGCCTTCGCATATACGATATCAGTCTGTGGATATGCTTTAGTAAGCAGCTCTGTAACTGCTTTCGTACTTTGTCTGGTTTCAACAATTTGTCGTGCAATAAATCCGGCTAACTCACTTTC
The DNA here is from genome assembly GCA_964619485.1 of uncultured Lachnospiraceae bacterium. Taxonomy (GTDB): domain Bacteria; phylum Bacillota; class Clostridia; order Lachnospirales; family Lachnospiraceae; genus UBA2882. Next base: position 5,819 of record CAZUCI010000003.1, on the reverse strand, counting down.
CTCAAATCCGCTTGATCTTACCAAACGATTATATTTTTCCTTGGTAATAAATCCCTGATGTAATAACATTTCCCAAAAAGGTTTACACTTTTTACGATATTCCTCCGGCACTGGATAGCTGTCTGATTTCTTTGCATTTAAATCCTTTCTAACAAGTACTCGATTATTAAGGCTGTCATCCATAACCTTTGACTGGGGATAAATATGATCCACATCATAAATGTTTGTATCATACAGCTGTTCAAGATCTATTGCCTCTCCTGAATACATGCATCTGCCCTTTTGTGTGTAATATAAATAAAGTCTGTCGCTTCTTAAGCTATTATCATCTGTCTTAGCCAGCATATTTATCCATTGAGGTTCTTCCTTTTTGCAGGCAGCATACAGCTCCTGCAATTGTCTCTTCCTGGACACTGTTCTTTTAGAATCCTGCTTCTCCCTTGCCATTTCCACAAAAATCCGTGCAGGTTTATATCCCATTATCTTTTCGATTTCATTGACAATCTGAATTGTCTGCCATACCGGTCGCTTAACCGATGGAGAAACATAAAGGTTCTGCACTGTTTCATAGGTGACCTTTTCATCATCTGTCAATTTAGCATTTTCCTCTGTAATTGACTCTGTAAAAAGATACTTTTTACTTAAAAGCTGCATCAGATTATCATTTGTCTGCCATAATGCCTGAATAACACTAATTGCTTCTCCTGTTTCCGGGTCTGGTGCCTTGATATCACACAAAAATTCTCCAGATAAGGCTCCCCATCCTGCATAGGCCTTTTCTGACAGAGATTTTACCTGTGCTTCCGTTAGCAATGGATAGTTACTATGTAAGCGCTTCCTCAGCATTTTCTTAGCATCTGAAAACAGAGTAATATCTAAGATGATATTATCCATATCCTGCCTGGAAAGATTAAGTAATCCTAACTCCTTAAAATCCAGGTATGCTTTCATAGAAGCCTTGAAATCCTGATCAAATCCTGACAGTGTTTGCTCCTTACTGATAATTCCCTCTTTCAGTAAATAATCTTTAAGTTTTTTTCCAGTAACCTTACGGTATCTCAAAAACAAATCTTCATATAGTTTTTGTTTCAACTCTACACTTACTGGCTCATCATCTATTTTGAGATTATTCAATTCATTGAGAACCATAAATTTAGAATACAGTATGGAATCTTTTGGCAATACGTCTTTTCCTATTAAATAAGTACATTTATTTGTCATTCGACGAATAAAATGTTCTGCACTCTTTTCTTCATCTACTTTTTGTTGAAAATTCCATGGTCTAATTGCCCCGCCTTCTCTTCTTTCCATCCAGGAATTTCCACCATTTTGGGAATGATAGGTGTTTAAGGGTCCAACATAGTATGGAATTCGAAATCTGAAAATAGCCTTAATTTTTTCTGTGTTACTAATTCCATCTTTATCCTTTTCTCTTAAAAATGGTAAATATTTCGCAGCGTTTTCCAGAATACGATTCAGTTCCTTTTCGTGTAACTGAAAAGGAATAACTCCGTTATCACGAATCACCTGTTTGGGCATAAAAGTATTTGTTTCAATCTCACTCAAAATGGCAGCAATTTCTTCATTTTGAGGTAATTTTACCAGGATTTTTTTCAGATAATCGTAAAAATCCTCTTTAGAGCAATTTTTTTCCAGAGGCTGCTTTCTTCCATTTTTCTTTACCATGCCAATATATGCACTGTAATTAAATTCGCCCTTTGCCGGCACTCCAAAAACCTGATTATACAGATCCTTATTTCTTTTCAACAGTGTCTTTAATTTTCCGAGGTCACTCTTATGTTTTTCAAATACAGCAACCTTCGCATCAGAAAGATAGGTATAGTTTCCAACAATATCTGTTAAAACAGCCCAGTCATATACTGCTTTCCCTGCCAAAATCAGGTTATATCTTTCATCCAGCAATGTCTCCAGTTCCCCTGAATAATCGTCAAAACTATTATCTGCAAAACAAAATTTGTTTCTGTCGGCTTCTGATAATTCTTCCTCGTCAAACAATTCTGCTAATTTAACAGTTCCTCCCGTTATCATCGTCAGCATTGCCTTCAGTTGCTTGCTTTTCACCCCTGTGGCTGCAAATAATTCTGTTTTCTTTGCACTTCTTCCTTTTGTTTTATCCTTAAGCACACTTTCAATTTTTTCCTGATACTGTTGAAATACTTCCGTATCAATCTCATTTTCATCCGCAGCTTCAAGCAATGCATCAAATGCTGTACTAAAATCCGTAATACTTGAAAATTCCTTTCCTTCAAATAGAAAATGTCCCCTGTGCTTTATAATGTGATGCAACGCAAGATATACAAGTCTGACATCATGCTGCTCATCACTTTCAATAAGTTCCTTTCTTAAATGATAAATAGTTGGATAAGACTTGTGATAATCTTTATCATCTAAGCTCTTATCTACAAATAATGCATATGGCAGAAATGGCGCTTTTCCCTCCTCATCCCGTTTATCCTCCGGGCAATATCTACTCTCTTTCATGCGCTGATAAAATCCGGTATCAACCTTGGCAATCTCCTCCGCAAAGATTTCCTGAAGAAGCTCTGTTCTTTGTTTTCTTCTCTGCAATCTTCTTCTGGATGCACGAAATGTTCTTCTCTCCTCCGCAGTTAATGCACTCTCAAATAGGCGAATCCCCCATAATGCCTTCCCATGCCTTTTGATAACGTGATATGCTGAATCTGTAACTGCCCATCCGACAGACCCCGTTCCCATATCAAGTCCAATGTAATACTTCTCCTCCATTTTTTAATTCCTCCCTTTTTGTTTTTTGCTATTGACTTTTTGAAAGAAAAAGATTAAATTAAATTTAAGTTAAGTACCATACTTAATTATTACACCATAAGTTCAAATAAAAATTTATTCAAACCGTCGCTTCGGCGACATCACAGTGTGTGAAAATAAAGAACTCGCTTCGGCGAGTTTTTTATTTTGTTTTCCTAACTAAGCACGTTTCATTTTGTACCTAACCAACATCCTACCATAAATGCAGTCCGATAAAACTCCCTCGATTGATGTCTCAAAGCCCAATAAAAAAACGTGACCCTTTACATTATATCACGTTTTTCTACATTTCCTTATTCTTTTTCCAATATTTCATTAAAAATTTATCGCACAAATTACTATTGTCTACAGTATCTTCTTGATTTTAAAGAAGAGCACACAGACAATAACTACAATGATGCTCAATCCAATCACACCGGGGTAACCCTCTGCTAACTCCGGCATATTCTGAAAGTTCATTCCATACCAGCCTGTAATCAGGGTCAGTGGGAAGAAAATCGTGGATATCACAGTCAAAAACTGCATGTTACTGTTCTGCTTTGCATCAATCTGTGCCTGATATGCATCTTTTACCTGCCCGGCGTATTCCAGCAGATGTGAGGTCTTATTCATCAGACGCTCTGCCCGGTCTGCGATGGTTCCAAAGTATTTCAACTGCTTCTTGGCAAAGTAGCCGTTCTCGTTTTCCTCCAATGCCTTTCCCATATCCATGATTTCATCATAGTAGCCTCGAAGAACCAGGAGCTCTCTGCGGATTGTCATGATTTTGCTTTGAAAGCTGTCAGTATGTCCATTGACAATTGCCTCTTCCAGTGCCATCAGTCTTTTTTCAAACTGAACCAGATATTCCAGGTCACGATTCATAAATTCAGCAATAAAGTTGTAAAAGAAAAACTCCTTGGTTTTAAACTGTCTGCTCTTACGTCGATTTATTCTTGCTATGAGCCTTGTTGAAAATTCATCATCATCCACCAGCACAATTTTATCATTGGTAATGAAAAACTGGATGCGGTACCTGCTTCCCTGAATGTCCAAAAGCTTGGGAATACAAAAGGACCCAGTCAGACATTCCTGCTGGGCCTCCACTTTGCAAAAGCCGATATCTCTAAGATTAATTTCACCTTCATAGGCAATCCTGTTTTGTTCCAGAATATGAGCCGCTTTTTTGGAATCTGTCAGAATTGGTTCGAATTCCACTCCCTGCATGAATCCCATCTCCTCCTGCTTTTTTTCTGTGGTAAATCTTCTTCCGCTGCAAAGCCTTCACTTATACTACAGAACTTTGCTTCCATTTGCAGTGAGTTTAAACTTTGCTCCCAGCAGTTCGGCTGCTCTTCGGCACATGAGCATTCTTCCAAGAAAAATTTCAAAGTATTCGTACATGGTGCAGATTTCTTCGTCTATCTGTAAATTCAGTGTGATTACATGTTTCTCCGGATTCAGTTTTACCTTTGCATCTCTTGATCTCTTAATCTCTTGATTTTTATTCCTTACGCTCCTGGCTACAGTCTCTTCACCGCATCCATTGCCAGGGAGGACCGTTCGCACTCCTCCTCTGACAGAGTAATCTGCCAGCATAATGAGCTGCCCTTCATGCATTTTGCAGCATAGCTCAGACCGTTGGTTTTTTCATCCAGAAACGGCTTGTCAATCTGATTGGGGTCTCCTAGCAGAATGATTTTTGTTCCCTGGCCTGCACGGGTTATGATTCCCTTTACCTGGTTTGGCGTCATATTCTGAGCCTCATCAATAATCAGATAGGTCTTGGCAATGGATCTGCCCCGGATGAAATTCAAAGCCTCTGTCTGTATGATGTCGCGCTCGAACACCTCCACAATCTTATCATTTAAAAGTGTCTCGTCCTCATAACGGCTCTTATCATCTGTGTCAAGCAGCTGCTCCAGATTATCGATGATAGGACGCATAAGCGGTGCGATTTTCTCCTTCTCATCTCCCGGAAGGAAGCCGATATCGTCATCGAACTGGGCATTTGGTCTGCAGACAATGATTCGGCGGTATTCTCCATTTGGATGGTTGTATACCTTTTCCATTCCGACAGCCAGGCTGTAAAAGGTTTTGGCTGTTCCAGCCATTCCCTTGATGATTACGAGAGGAGCCTCCTGGGCATTCATCATCAGCGCCTCCTGTACAAAGTACTGTCCCACATTCCTTGGTGTCACACCGTAGGGCTTGCTCTTTTTATATAAAAGTGGAATTACTTTTTTCCCCTGTACTCTGCCAAGCAATGTCTTCTTTTCAGACTGGTCCGCTCTCATGATAACAAACTGATTTTCTTCCAGCTCCACATGGATACGGTTCCCGGCTTCATCAGACTGATACAGCTCTTTCACCGAAATACCTTTTTTCTTGAAATCCTTTACCAGCTCCTCCGGTATAAAGGCTTCGCATCGGCCTGTATATAAAGCATCATCCTCTGTTATCTGTTCTGTTGTAAAATCCTCTGCCTTGATGCCCAGAATCTGAGCCTTCAATCGAAGAACAATATCTTTGGTAACCAGAATGATTTCCTGATTTTCTTTTTTGTTCTCGACAAGTCCCTTGCACACTCTTAATATACGGTTATCTGCTTTATCCTCCGGCAAATCCTCCGGGAGCTTGATATTCACAAAGTTCTTTTCAATGCGAATCATTCCGCCGTTTTCCAGCTTCACTCCTTTCAGAAGATCTCCCTTATTGCGGTATTCCTCAAGCTTTCTTACTGCAGCACGTGCATTGGAGCTTTTTTCCCCTTCGTTCTTTTTTAATCCGTCCAGCTCCTCCAGCACAACCAGTGGAAGGACAAGGTCATTATCCTCAAAGCACTGAAAGGCATATGGTGCCTGAATCAGAACATTGGTATCAATTACATAGGTTTTCTTCATATAGTATCCCTTCTAATTTTCATCATTTACGGCAGTTTCAAGAAAATAGCTCAATCCTCTGTTTCCCTGTACCGCATCAAAAATATTGATACAACAGTTGGTATTGTTGAATTAAAGACAAAAAATAAACTC
>CAZUCI010000002.1:25094-92432 GCA_964619485.1 uncultured Lachnospiraceae bacterium | reverse complement strand
AGGTCAGACGAAGTGCATCTGCGCCGTACTGGTCGATAATCTCCAATGGATCAATTCCATTTCCAAGAGATTTACTCATCTTGCGTCCCTGGGAGTCACGAACCAGACCGTGGAATAAAACGGTCTTAAATGGTTTCTCCCCCATCTGCTCAAATCCGGAGAAAATCATACGGATAACCCAAAAGAAAATAATATCATAAGCAGTCACTAATACATCTGTAGGATAAAAGTATTTTAACTCTTCTGTTTTTTCAGGCCAGCCTAAGGTCTCAAATGGCCAAAGTGCAGACGAAAACCAAGTATCTAAGGTATCTGGGTCTTGTGTAAAGTGAGTGCCGCCGCACTTTGGACATACATCCGGCATATCTCTATCTACTGCTATTTCATGACAAGTATCGCAGTAATAAGCAGGAATTCTATGTCCCCACCATAGTTGACGACTGATACACCAATCACGAATATTGTCAGTCCAGTTAAAGTAGGTTTTCTCCATACGCTCCGGAACTAATTTGATATCGCCTTCTTTTACAGCCTTTACAGCAGGTTTGATCAGTTCATCCATCTTGACGAACCACTGCTCTTTTACCATTGGCTCGATGGTGGTTTTACATCTGTCATGAGTACCAACGTTATGGCTGTAATCTTCAATTTTAACCAAAAGACCTTCTTCTTTTAATTTCTCAACGATGGCTGCTCTTGCTTCGTAACGGTCCATTCCCTCGTAGATTCCACCGTTTGCATTGATGGTAGCATCATCGTTTAAGATATTGATTACTTCCAGGCCGTGACGTTTTCCAACTTCAAAATCGTTAGGGTCATGGGCAGGTGTAATCTTAACCACACCGGTACCAAATTCCATATCTACATAGGTATCTTCTACAACAGGAATTGCTTTGTTTACAATTGGAAGCCAAACCTGTCTGCCGTGAAGGTAAGTATATCTCTCATCATCCGGATGAATGGCTACTGCAGTATCACCAAGCATTGTTTCCGGTCTTGTGGTTGCAACCTCCAAAAATTCTGTTGTACTTGGTTTTCCGTTTTCATCAACCAGTGGATATTTTATATGCCAGAAATGTCCAGCCTGATCCTCATATTCTACTTCTGCATCAGAAATAGAGGTATTGCAGACAGGACACCAGTTGATAATACGGGAGCCCTTGTAAATCCATCCTTTTTCATGCATCTTACAGAAAACTTCTGTAACAGCCTTGTTGCAGCCCTCATCCATGGTAAAACGTTCTCTGTCCCAGTCACAGGAGGAGCCCATCTTTTTCAGCTGCTCAATAATACGTCCGCCGTACTCTTTTTTCCAGTCCCATGCCTTCTCTAAGAATTTTTCTCTGCCCAGGTCATGTTTATCAATGCCCTGCTCTTTTAACTTCTCAATAATTTTAACTTCTGTTGCGATGGAAGCGTGGTCTGTACCAGGCTGCCATAATGCATTGTATCCCTGCATTCTTTTAAAACGAATGAGGATATCCTGCATGGTATTGTCAAGGGCATGTCCCATGTGGAGCTGTCCTGTAATGTTTGGTGGTGGAATAACAATGGTAAATGGTTTTTTATCGTGATCCACTTCTGCATGGAAATACTTCTTTTCCAGCCATTTTTCATAGATACGGTCCTCAATGCCATGAGGATCATAGGTTTTTGCAAGTTCTTTACTCATAATATTTTAAACACTCCTTCAAATTTATCCTTATTAACCACTCTTAGTATATGACGAAATTGCCCATTCATCAAGTGTTCTGTGAGGTGGTATCCTTCCCTGGCTTCTTTTGCCATACAAAAAAACCATCTCACTGCATTTTGTGCAAATATCCGCAAATAGTATAACACAAAAGAGTGAGATGGGACTAGAGGTTTCCTCTTGTTTTTTCTATATTAATTTACACAAACTTTTTTTAAAAATCAAGGGTGATATTTCCCATACCACAGTCAATGACAGCTGAGTGCTCTGCATTGTTCTGAATGTTTTTCTTAAAGCCCATTCCTGAATAGCTGCTGTCTCCAATTTCAATATTTCCGGCAGCACAGTTCACATTATAATTGAAGTCGTCTTCTTCTCTGTCAGACAGCTCAAGGTAGATATTGCCCATGCCGCATTTCAAATCCACATCTCCTGTAACAGTGCCATTCATCTCAATTTCACCCATACCAACATAAGCTACTAAATTACCATCAATGACAGCATCAGAAAAGTTAATCTGTCCTGCACCTGTTTCCAGATTACACTGTCCAACTGTAATGTCAGACAGATCAGCTTCCCCGGCGCCAACCTGAACATTCAGCTTTCCAGCCTTTAACGTACCGGCATCCAGGGTACCTCCGCCAATGGAAAAGGCCGCCTCCTCTATGGAGGCACTGGATGGGATATAAATAACAACCTTTCCTGCATGATGATTGGAATCATGATCTCCTTTGATTACAAGTGTACTGTCTTCTACTGCATATGCAATATTAAATCCACTTTCGATTGCAACCGAAAAGTCCTCTGCATCGGTATCCTCAATCTCCACTTCGCCGGCATCGATATTTACAGAAATCTTATTGATCTCCGATGCTTTTCCGACATTTGTTGTACTGTCACTGGTGTTCACAAAGGAATAGGAACCATCATCCCAGTTCCAATCCCAGGAAAATCCTTCCCCGCAATAATTTACAAGACTGCTGCCTGTCAACTCTGCTGCTTTTTTCATACCACCCATGGTTCCTGTAATCAGCATGACAATTGTTCCCACAAGCAGGCAGCCAAGCCCCGTATAGAGCATAATCATCGTAGATTTTTTCATGCCGCACACTCCTTTCTGTTAAAGATGGAGTTAAAAATATACCCGATTCCTTTAAAGGTTGCCGGAACAACAACTGTAATACTCTTCCAGAAGCCCAACGCACTGAGCACTGCGATACCAAGGAAAAGAATTCCAAGTCCTATTAAGAACAAACCGGCAACAGGTGAAATAACCAGCTTTGCGATTCCAACTGCAATCACTGCCATAGCTGCAACAAACAAACCGAAGGCAATGCAGGCAAGGGCGATAATAATTCCAAAGTACGCTGCAGCAATACCGATAAGAAATCCACCTGCGCCACCGACAATCGGAAGCCATACAGGGGAAACCAGAATAATTCCCACAACGATTAATGCAATCTGCCAGCCCTCAAGTTTGGTTTTTTCTTTTTTCCCAGTGCTGGTGCTGTCATTGTAAGCTGTACCATTTTCTGTATTTTGTGTATGCTCTGCATTTTTGGCTTCTTCCACAACTGCTATTTCCTTGTCTGCAAGCTCCACGCGAATATTGTGTGCTGCCTCCTCCGGCGAGCCAAGCTTTGCAATAACCTCTTCCTCGCTGCACTCTGCATCATCAAAGTATTCCGTATAATAATTTAATGCTTCTCTTCTCTCTGTATAAGGAATATCTGCAAGTAAAACCTCCAGTTTTTCCAAGAATTCCAATTTACTCATGAGCTGTTCCTCCCTCAAAAATACCGGTTATTTTTCCGGCGTAATCGCTCCATTCACTCTTATAATCTGTCAGTGCATCATCCCCGGATGCTGTCAGCTTGTAATATCTGCGGTTTCTGCCACCGCACTCTCTGTCATATACCTCCAGGTAACCGTATTTCTGTAACCTGCGAAGTACGGGATACAAGGTGGATTCTGACAAATCGATAACCGACCGAACCTCCTGTGTAATCTTGTATCCGTATGTCCCTATATCTTCTTTGGAAACAACTGCCAGTACAATTGCATCCAATAGGGTTGCTCCTGTTGAAAATACCATCGGATCTCCTTCCTATTTTACCAGTTAATTCTTAAGAAACTATTAAGATTCCCCTTTTGACTATATCTGATAAAATTATAATATTATTTTTTTATCAATATTATATGTTGTATAATATTGTTTGTAGACATAATATACAGCGTATAGTATTATATGTCAAGCATATATTTGCATTTTTTTCAAATAATTTCAGGTTCAAATAATTCCATTCAAATAATTCAAATAATTTCATTCAAATAATTTCATTCAAATAATTTCATTCAAATAATTTTAGAAATTTTTATCTTGAAAGAATTCTCTTCCTTTGATATACTAATAACCATCGTGGTGTGGCTCAGCTTGGTAGAGCGCTTCGTTAGGGACGAAGAGGTCGCAGGTTCAAATCCTGTCACCGCGATTTTTTGATGCACGTTTATTTTGCAAAAATCGCTGCTCTCACGGAAATTTGACGATACTCGCTGTGCCCGCAAGCCGGAAACATGCAATTATTTTTAATATCTCAATTTTGCATGTACTTCTTTATCGCAAATCCCTTATTGGGAAGCAGATTTGAGATGCCCCATTTCCCCGAAACATGCAATTATCTTTACTCTTCGAAATTTGCATGTATTTTTTGTCCCTTTTTTTGAAATAGAACATGCAAAAATTTGTACACTTTGATAATTGCCTGTATTATTTGCCATTAATCCTTCCTTGAACCCTTAAAAAGGCAAAAAAATACAGGCAAAATCTTGTATACAACAAATTTTGCCTGTTGAGGTATCTAGCGTGGGAATATGGGGGTTATTGCATGGCAGCACTCATGATTTTTTGTCCGAAGCCATTCGCTGGTTTTGTCACATCTGTGTTTCTTCTATAATATAGAGTCTGCTTCTACACTATGGAGCCTGCTTCTGTACTTAAGAATCTGCTTCTATACTTGAGGGTCTGCTTCTACACTATAGAGTCTGCTTCTAAAATCTCCCAGGAAGCGCACATTTTCGTTATAGCCGGTACCGGTATAATTCTGTTTCGGATGGAAGCCTGCCTGTACCAGGACGCTGCCCGGTGCCGCAAAATCTTCCTTTTCAATATCCAGCTGAACCATTTTGGCAATCAGGTTGTGTGTCAGCGAATCCTTTTTTACGTGAATGGGAGCAACTGTGTTAATCAGGTCACCGAATTCCTTGACATTGATTTTTCCTCCACGATTGCATACATGATAAGTTTTTGTCTCATCCAGTCCCGGAATTTTATATAAATCATTCATGTGATTTGGCACAACAGCACCATAAAGGTGAAAGAAAAAAGCATTCTTTTTGTCCTTCGACACTACATTCCACTGATAGGCTCCTCTTGTCTGCGGCGTATCCTCTCCACTGCAAATCCGGTAAAAATCACCAAACTGAAACGCTGCTCTGTTTTCCTTATAAAAGGCAATCTGCCTTTTGATTTCCTCTGTTTCTTCTTTTTTACATTCTGCCAGATTACATTCATAGCCAAGCACACCGTATGCAGCCACATGAAAGCGCGTAGAAAGTGGCGTGTTGCGAAGCGTCTGATGGTTGGGGCACCCTGAAACATGGGCGGAAACGCAGGATAATGGATAGCCATAGCTGTAGCCGGTCTGAATAGCTGCTCTCGCATAGGCATCCGTGTCATCACTCCCCCAAATCTGCGGCATATAGCATAAAATGCCCAGGTCAAAGCGGTTTCCTCCAGAAGCACATCCTTCAAATAATATATCCGGGAAGCGCGCTGTCAGTTCTTTCATGACACGATAAAGTCCCATCACATACCGATGAGAAACCTCTCCCTGTCTGTCAGGCACAAGTGCACTGCAAAAGCAGTCGGTAAAATTGCGGTTCATATCCCACTTTACATAGGAAATATCTGCCGATTCAAATACCTTCGTCATAGAATCGATGATATATTCCTGCACCTCTTCCCGCACCAGATCAAGAATCATCTGATTTCTGCCAAGGCTCTGCTCTCTTCCTGGAATCTGCATCGCCCAGTCCGGATGCGTTCGATAAAGCGCGCTGTCCTCGTTTACCATCTCAGGCTCTACCCAGATTCCAAACGCAAGTCCCAGCTGCTTCAATTTATCCTGAAGCCCCTTTAACCCGCCAGGAAGCTTCTTCCTGTCTACAAACCAGTCGCCCAGGGACGAGGTATCATCATTTCTCTTTCCAAACCAGCCGTCATCCATGACAAAAAGCTCAATACCAACATCTGCGGCACTTTTTGCCATCTTCAAAAGCTTATTCTCGTCAAACTGGAAATAAGCCGCCTCCCAGCTGTTTAAAAGAACCGGGCGTTCCTTTTTCTTCCAGACTCCACGGACAATATGCTCTCTCACAAAGTCATGCATATTCCGGCTCATCTGCCCGTATCCCTCTTTGGTATAGGTCAGAACTGCCTCCGGAGATTCCAGTGCTTCGCCTGCCTTCAGCTCATAGGAAAATCCCTCAGGATTGATTCCCTGGACAATTCTCAGTCCTCCGTCCCTTCCTGCCTCCGCTGCCAGATAGTGATTTCCACTGTAGACCAGATTAAAGCCCATACATTCCCCGGACTCCTCCACTGTGTTTTCCCTTCCTATCATAACAAAAGGATTACAACCACTTCCTGAGACACCCGCTCTGGAAGCATTTACAAATTTCCCTGAAGAAAGCGTATGCCGATTGGGATTCATTTCTCTGAGCCAGGCCCCGGAGAAATTGGTCAGCTGCCATTGGCAGTCCTGCAAATCCAGCTGCTGACTCATCAGACGAAGCACCTGAAGGTTTTCGCTCCCTTTGTTTTTAACAACACAGCTTCTGGTCAATACATCACTGTCCTCAAACAGGGAATAATGCAGCTCCAAAGTCACATCCCGGCTGCGCTCCTTCAAGAAAATAACCAGTTCCTCCTGCTCCGTGCCATAAGATGACGGCAGTGTCACAAGCTCCTGCTTTCCCTGAATAAGAAATGTCTCATAAACAAAATCCGAGGTTCTGCTGCCATCTGCATATACCAGATACACAAAAGGCTCCCGCATATCCCCTTTTCCCACAGAGGACATCTCCTGACAGACATACTCCAGGGAAAGATTTTTATACTCCTGACTGTAGGCACTCATATTTCCCGGCAGAAATTCGCATTTATATGACATAACTGTCATAACACTTTTCAGGTTTTCCTCTGTCAGTCCTTCTATTCTATTTCCATAATAAAGATGCTCCAGCTGCCCGCTCTCCAGCACGTGAAAAAGATAACAGGTTTTGCTTCCACACAGAGCAAATACATTATTCTTCTGTAGAATCATCCGCGTTCCTTCTTTCCTTCAGCTCCTGGGAAATTAATTGCAGCATTTTTTCATCCAGCTTATACTTTTTCACAAAGAAGAGGATGGAGATAACCAGTCCCGCCATAGGAACCACAATCATCAGAATACGCAGTCCCAGCAGGGTTGAGGCTGTCTGTGTAACAGCATTCTGATCCAGTTTAATCATATCAATTCCAACTCCTGCAATCAAAACAGAAATAGCTGATGCAAGCTTTACCACAAAGGTCTGGAGTGAAAAAACCACACTTTCATTTCTCTGATTGTTTTTCCACTCACCATAATCCACAGTATCAGCCAGAAAGATTGTGGTGAGTACCGTTGCCAGACCAAAGCCCAGGAAAATTACAACTGCTGCCAGACAAAGAGGAATCATATTTCTGATTCCAAGAGTGCCCATGATAAAAAGTGCTGCATAACCAATTAAGGTTGTGCCAATGGCGCCAATCAGAATTTTTTTACACTCAAATTTCTTTCGAATCAGCGGAAGTGAAAGCATAGCCAGAATCTGGGCTGCTCCACCGACTGTTCCAAACAAGCCATAAAGAGAGGCATTGCCGATATCGTATTTAAAGAAATAAATTGCCAGCTGCTGGGTAAGATACAGTGACGCGTTAAACACAATAATAGCAACTACAATGACCAGTGCCTGATCATTATGAAGCAGCGCTGAGAACATTTCCTTTACTGAGACAGTCTTTTTCCTCTCCACAACCTTTTCTTTTACATTAAATACTGTCAGCATGATGGCAATGACAAAAAAGGCAGTAACCATCAGTGCAAAAATCCTAAATCCTACTCTTTCACTTCCACCCCCAAGAATGGGAACAAGCACCATGGTCAGTGCCGTTGGAATGGCAAAGCCAAAGCCGGCGCAGCTTCTGGCAATTACGGAAATATTTTCACGATCCTTTCCTGATTCTGTAATTGCCGGAATCATGGACCAGTAAGGGATATCCATAATCGTATAGGTTACACCCCACAGAATATAGGCAACCGAGGTATATACAAGCAGCGGTGTTCCTGTTATACTCTCCGGAACCGCATACATGGCATACAGAATAATGCCGTTTAAAATTGTTCCAATAAAAAGCCATGGCCTGAATTTGCCAAACCTGGTGTGCGTCTTCTCCACCACAACCCCCATCATCGGGTCATTGACTGCATCAAATACTCTGGCAGCCATAAACAGCACCCCTATAAAGGTAGCACTGATACCCAGAACCGTGTTGTAATAATACATTAAAAATCCGGATACAAATGCATAAACCATATCTTTTCCAACTGCACCTGCACCATATGCAAATTTTTCCCTGCCCTTCAGTTTCATACCTTCCTCCTATCTGCCGGACATTGCCAGCTTCACAACCTCATACGCCCCATTGTAAATTCCCATTTTCCTGTTACGTTTTATATTTTCACACATATTTTTCAAGATCTCTTTGTCATCCATAAACAGATCCAACATCGTCAGCGTATCCCCGATTGTTTCACATTCCGGTGTACCATCTCCGATTTCTGCCGAATGAATTGCTCCCCATCTCTCGTGTCCCCCAACACGTTTGATAAAAAGCTTTGGAACCGGATAAAAGGACAGTTCACTTGGTTTTGTGACAAGAATGTCAGCACATCGCATCAAAAGGTTCGTTGCATAAACTGCCTCGTATATATCCGTGTGATAAAAACCGTGAATTCCTGTAATATCAGAATCCAGAGCCATCTGAGCGAAATCCTTCGTCTCCTCCCACTGATCAAAATGCTCGGTGGCAAAGCCTCTCATCTCCGGTATTTCCTCCATCAGCTCCTCCCAGACATTTCGATAGTCACCTACGTTAATCAGGAGCATCGCTCTTCTCTTTTTAATTTGAGGAAGTAGATGACGAATGATGGCTGCAAAAATTTCCTTCTGCGCCCCTGCTCCACCGATGGTAAGCAAAAAGCGGAGCGGTTTGTTGTTTTTTGCACGGGCAATCCTTTTATCACAGTCCATTTCAATATTTTCAACCAGCTCATGATCAATATAGTGGCCTGTATACACAATATCTCCAGCTCCCATGGGCTTAAGTCTCCGCTTCTTATCCATCCCCCGCAAAAGTCTGTATCCGAAATAGGAATTATGCGTCTGAATCGTATGAATGCTTCCCTCGGAAAGATGAAGTGCCATCTGCCAGTTATCAGGAATTGCATTTACAACACGTTTCATTCCCGCATGAACTGCTGCCTGTGCCGGCCAGACATGCGTTGCAACTACAGGAATATCCTTTGGAAGATTTTTAAAAACAGCAGTCATAAGCTCTGCATTTTTCTGATCCGCTGCGTTATAGGAAAGCTTCCGAAATCCTTCGTAATTCATGGGCTCCCATACCAGCTTGTTAAACAGGCGGCTTTTTCCGGAGATTCTCGAGCCCATGGAGTACAGTGCATTCTGAGCAGCGATTACCTTTCCACCTGTCGTCTGTGTATAGGAATTCAAATCCATCCAATATGGGGTATAGCCCAGTGCATGGGCAGCAGATGCAATGGCAATGGAAATGCGGTAATGCCCAAAACCCATGCGGATATTTCCTACCACAATGCCCTTTTCCCGGTCAAACTCTGCGTTTTTATCCCCAATCTTTACGTTCTCAATCCCCATGGTGTCAAACAGACATTTGTTTTCTTCCAGTATCAGGGGATAGCTGACATTACTGTCATCTCCGAACCTTTTCATGTACTTTCTTTTAGATTTTTCGGCCTTCCTCACTACAGAGGAAGACATTTTATTGCCAAAAATAACTGCGCTTTTATTCTCCATCTTCCATTTCCTCCTTACATTTACATACTTCGGCAGCCTATATCTGCTTCTCTTTTTTGCTGTTTTGCTGTTCTAAACGAATCCCATTCATTAGAATACCCAGCATCTCTTCCAACCCTTCTTCATAGCTGATTTCATGTTCAATTAGAACAGACTGTGTCAAAAAGGTGTAAATTGTAGACTCCACCATAACCTTGAAAACAGGGATGGAAATTGTTCTGATTTTTCCCTCTTTCATCCCTTCCTCCAGCAGAAAAATAGTGTCTTCCCACTGTCCTTCCAGTCTGCCGGCAACCTTTTTGTATATTTTAGGATAACGATTCTTCAAAAGATGAACCTGACGAAAATCCACCGTGCGATAAGAGTCAGGCATGGCAATCAAAATTTTTTCCAGCTTTTCCACCACATTCAGGCTTTCATTTTCCATAATCTCCTGCTGTGCCGCTTTGATTTTATTAAAGCAATAGTCTGCTGTCTCCAGAAAAAGGCTTTCCTTGTCCTTAAAAAAAAGATAAATCGTCTTCTTGCTCATCATCAATCTTTTCGCCAGATCATCCATGGTAAACTTCATGCTTTTTTCGTTGAACTCTGCAATAGCAGCTTCAATAATTCTCACTCTGACTTCTTCCTGCTCCATTACTATGGTCGAATCGTCGCTTTCTTTCTTCATATCCTGCAAATTCCTCCGCTTGGAAACTTCATACCCTGCATCATTCCTTTGTTGGGAAACTTCATACCCTGCATCATTCCTTTGTTTGGAAACTCGGAAACCAATTTCAGTTTTTTAGTTTCCTTATGATTAGTTTATCATTTGACTATGATGCTTTCAAGGCATAAAAAAAACTTTGGCACTTTTACTAAAATGCCAAAGCTTTCTTGTGAATTCTAAACAAAACAAACTTTATATTTCCATATTTGCGACCAGCTTTTGCTTCTCTGATGCAAACTCTTCCTGCGTGATAATTCCATTATCCAGAAGAATCTTTAACTTCTTTGCAGCCTTTTCAAACTCTGCGAAGGAAAGCTTGCCATTGGCAGGAATTCCTGTAACAGAAGGTTGTGAAGCCGGCTGTGGTGCTGGTGAAACCGGTTGTGGTGCCCCCTGTGCAACTGTATGTCCTGTCGCAGCAGCAACTGCCTCTGCTGCCGATTTTGCCAAAGGTGCAGTTGGTGCCGGTGCCGGTTTTGGTGGTGCTGATGCAGCGGCTGCGGCGGCCTCCCTTGCCTGTGCAACTGCCTGTTCACTCTTCTTTCGTTCTTCTTCCTGGATTTTTCTAAATGCAAGCTCCTCGGCTGCCCTCTTTGCTTTGATGGCAACTTCTGCCTTGGCCTTCGCCTCAGCTTCTTTTCTCAGGCGTTCTTCCTCGGCTCTTCTTGCCTCAGCCTCAGCCTCTAATCTTGCCTTCTCCTCAGCTTCCTTACGAAGACGCTCTGCCTCCTGCGCTTTTCTGATTCGTTCCTCTTCCGCTTTACGTGCCTTGTCTGCCTCTAACTCTTTTACAGCTTCTGTTGCAGCTCTCAAAGCAATTGGAATTGCTTCTCTGGAGACAGTTACTTCGACCTGCTTTGCTGCCTCAGCCTCTACCTTTCTCACTTCCTCAGAGGCCTTTACCCTTGCGACCTCCTCTGCTGCTTTTGCCCTGTCATCTGCGGAATGCTTTGCTTCAGCTTCAGCCTTTAACTGAATTGCCTCCACCTTGATTTCCGCATTCTCCTCTGCCTTTTTTCTAGCCTCAGCGACAGTGGCCTTTGCTTCTTCCTCAGCCTTTTTGATGATCTCCTCCATCTTTTTTCTAGCCTCAGCTTCAACCTTGGCAACCGCATCCGCTACAACCTTATCAGCCTCTGCTTTCGCTTTTTTGACAGTCTCATCAACCTTTATCTTTAATTCGGCCTCTGCTTTATGAAGTGCATCCTCCTTGGCCTTCTTTACAATCTCATCAATTCTCCTGGCTGTCTCTACAGCCTTGGCGTTGTTTTCCTCCACAACACGGTTTGCAATCTCCTCTGCTGCTTTCTTGGTAGAATCGGAAATCGTTTTGCGGACTGCCTCTTCCTCCACAACCTTTCTGGCAGCATCCTTCTCGCTGGAGCCCTTGTCAACAGCCTCATGTGCTGCCTGCTTGGCAACCTCCTCTGCGATACGGTTTGATGCCTCAATTGCAATTCTGCTTGCTGCAGCATTCTGTGGCTGGTCTGCATTCTGCATCTGCCCCGCATTTTGCTGCTGACCGGCATTTTGTGCGGCAGTATCTGTTTTTGCCTGCATTGCTTCTCTTGCCATTCTAGCCTGTCTCTGCATGCTGTCGTTTGACCCGCCTGCCTCCGCTGCTTTCATTGCTGCGGCTGCGGCTGCTTTTCTTGCTGCTTCTTCTGCTGCTTTTCTAGCTGCATCCATTCCTACATTATCCTGCATATTCTCTCGCCCCTAAGTCTATAAATTATACCAGTTATTTTGCTTCTAAAGCCTGTATCCCAAGGCTTCAACTTGTTAAATTATACCATAATTTCAGGGGTGATTCCATAAAATTTCCGAGAAACCTCTGTCAATATTTCACAAAAATTTGTTTCTTTCTTTGCACAAGTTGCATGAGCACGAGTTTTCTTTTATAAAAAAAGAGAGTAAATCACTCTCTTTTTTACCTGTAACCATTTGTTTTTATTTCTGCCCGTGCAATCCTATTCGTTTCGGATTGCAGCAAGAGGACTTAACTTCATCGCACGTAGAGATGGGAAAAATCCCGCTATCATACCAACAAGTATGGCAAAAAGCAGCGACAGTCCCGCCAGCCAGAACGGAATATAGGACAGGTTTCCGGAAAGTCCCATGTCCGTTGCAAAGGCTGCTACCAGAACATTAATCACCTTGGAAATGATAAAACTGATAATCAGTCCTACAATTCCTCCGATAAACCCAATACAGCCCGCCTCAATTAAAAACATACCCTGAATATTTCTCATATCGCAGCCAAGAACCTTCATAATACCGATTTCCTTGGTTCGCTCATAAATAGACATCATCATGGTATTGGCAATTCCGATTGCCGCAACCAGAAGGGAGACAGCACCAATTCCACCCAGCACAAGCTGAATATACTTCATGGTATTCTGATCAGACTGAATCCACTCTGCCTGGCTGTTGGCACTATATCCCATATTGGTAATCTGTGACTGAATATCAAGTACATGGTCAATGGAATCCGTTGTCACTAAAAGGGAGGAATAAAACAGCTCCTTGTAAGGCTTTCCACCCGCTGTGGTTGGCTGTCCCGGAATAACCTTTCCCTTAAATTCTTTTTTTATAATCGCCTTCAAATCGTCAATATTGCAATACACGTTATAGGAATAATCGCTATAAGAATCCGTGCCCCCCGCAATCAGTCCGCAGGGCTCAAAAATATATTTTTTAGGTCTCTTTACCACGTTGCCGTTTTCATCTGTTCCGCCGCTCTGACTGGCATAATAATCATCCATATTCAGTATAAAAAATGTGGTGTCGTTCAAAAGATCCACATCTGCCATGGTTCCATCATACCAGTATCCGCTGTTGGTTTTGGGATTATAGAACTGCGCGGCTACCTGATTTCCATACAGGACATTCAGGCTTCCGCCGTTTTCTGTCGGGTACTCACCTGTTTCCAGCTCCACCTTTTGATTCTCCAGTGCACCGTCCGGCATTCCCACAAGCGTGACATAGGCCTCGTAGGCACCACTTTTCAAAAGACAGGACATCTCCAGTGTTGGAATTACCTGTTCAACATTAGGCAGCGTTTTCAGCTCCTCGATGGCATCCTCATTCAGTCTCTTAATTTCCGTATCCGAACTGGATGAACTGCTGGAATCAGAATACATATACATCGAATTTGAAGCATCCAGAACAGTCACGGTTGTAAGACTTCCATAAGACTCTATTTGGTTGGTATAAGCTCTGTTCAGTCCAAGACCAAGTGACACCATAACTACAATGGACGCCACACCAATCATAACACCCAGTACAGTCAGGATGGTACGCAGCTTTCTTTTAAAAAGGCTGCTGGTACTCAGACGTAACAAATCCAGAAATTTCATAAGCTACTCCTATTCTGCCCCAGTCTACCTGTCACTGTCCGACTCTGTACCATCAGATTGCGAATTTTGTTCCTCTGAATCATAAAGCTCCTCATGTGCTCCCATGTCTGTGTCTTCTTCCGGCAGACCATCTTCCAGGAGCTCATCCTCTAATCCGTCCTCGAGCTCAGCCTGATCCTTCTTGGCCTTTTTCTTTTTGCGAATCAGAATAAATGTGGTGATTCCACCTGCAATGGCAAGAAGAATAACGATAACCAGAATGACCTTCCATGCCTTTCCACCGCCCGGCTCCTCCACCATGGTTTCGTCATACATCATATCCTCACTCATATCATATGCCTCGCTGACCATCAGCGTAAATTCCTGCTCCTTTGTGGATACATTACCGGCATCATCCTCATAATAAACAACTGCTTTTACCGTTCCATCATCTGTCGTCGCAGCAACAGCATTTACCATGGTATCAACATTTCCCGTGGCACCCGGTTCAATTTTTCCAACAAAAGCTTCTCCACCTTCAATGGTATCACCCTCATACTTGACCTGTACATTATAGAGTGTTGTCTTTCCGGTGTTGAAGATGCTGAACATCACGTTGGTCTGTTCCCCGATAGTAACATCTGTCGGTGTAACCTCCAAAGATCCGATTTCAAACTTTGATTCCTGATTGATCGGGATGGAAACATTTGCCTCTTCCTGATATGGTTTGTATTCGGAATCCTCATAATCCATGGAAACACTGATTGGATATGGTTTCTGAGCCAGGTCTGCCTTTGCCGTCATCTCAATAGTAATATCTGAGGCTCCATTCTGTGGTATTTTTTCTATGTAAAGTGTATTGGAACCACTGGTTGGCAGAAAGGCCTCATAAGTGGAATCGTTATCCTTTCCTTCCTTTGGGGTGGAAAGATTAATCTGCATATTGGAAACAGCAGTACGTTTGGATGTATTTTTCAAATGAAGGGTCAATGTAAAGGTATCCCCTGCATAAACCTTTGCAGGCTCTGTGTCAAATCCGGTAATAATAACTCTCGGCGTAGAGAGCGTTGCTCCGCCATCTGATACATTTCCACTACCGGGCGCTCCCACTGCCTTTACGTAGGTAGTGATTGTTGTGGTCTCATAGCCGCCATTTACATAGTAAATTACGTTAAAAGGGATTTTGTAATAGCCATTCAAAACGTCTGATCTGGTTGTAAAGGTCCAGGTCAGCTCACGTCTTCTGGTCATATCATCCTGCCCATTTCCCTTTGCCGGCAAATCAGCGATGGTCTGTGTATATCCACTGGTCTGAATTTCAAATGGCCATTCTCCTGTATTGGTTGAGATAACAGGTGTAATAATTACATTGGAAAGTGGTGTAGTTGACATATTGACAACAGGAAGAACAACATTCACAGTTCTTCCATAAACAGCCGTTGGGGTAACCCAGCTGCCGCCGACCATGACAAAATTACTGGTACTGATAGGGGTGGTATCGAAGTCCAATCCGTTTCCGCTGATCAGACCTGAGCCACTTCCATTTCCGGTGGTTTCTGCGTGTACTTCCAACGGAAGCACCCACATCTCAGTCATAAACACTGCAAGTATTGCAATAGCTGCCACAAGTGTCAGAATTTTGTTAAATCCTCTTTTCATTTTTTCTCGTTTCATTCTCTCTTCTCCCTCTGATCCTCTATTTTCACAATTTTACCATCCTTTATATGAAAGATTCGGTCTGCATAACTGGCAAGATGATTATCATGAGTTACCATAACCAAAGTCTGATGATTCTCTCTGACCACCTTCTGCATCAGATGCATCACTTCCTCTGAAGTATTTGAATCCAGATTTCCTGTGGGCTCATCTGCAAAAATGATTTCCGGGTCCACCACCAGAGCTCTTGCAACACCGACACGCTGCTGCTGTCCACCTGACATCTGCGTCGGTTTATGGTCCTTATATTTGGAAAGTCCAACAAGCTTAATTGCCTCATTGGCCTTTTTCAGTCTAGTGGCCTTATCAATTCCCTGAAAAGTCAGCGGCAATGCAACATTTTCCACCGCATTCATCGTCCCCATCAGATTGAAGGACTGAAATATGAAACCGATATGTTCTCTTCTGAAGCCAACGAGCTCATTTTCCGACTTATGCTCCATATGCTCCCCTGCAATCATGATTTCACCCTTGGTTGGCTTTTCCAGACCGGCCATCATGTTCAGCAATGTAGATTTGCCCGAGCCTGAGGTTCCGACAATCGCACAGAACTCCCCTCTGTGAATTTCAAAATCAACACCGTTCAAGGCTCGTACCTTGGTATCACCTACCCGATACACCTTATACAGATTTTTGACCTGTATAACGGTTTCCCTATCACTCTTCATACTGCACTTCCTTCCACATATATATTTGTAGTACATTACAACAGCGTCCCACTCTGCCGTCTGAACAACACCCTGACAAAAAAACCGTCCCTGAAATTGGGACGGTTTCAAGGTTTTCATAATAAAAAACGCTTGTTTTTTATGTTCTTTCGCAATTATGCCTATTTCTCCATTTTCCAGAAAGCAGCACTGTAGGCTGGAAGTCTGCTTCCCCCTCCAAAGTCGTGTGGCTCTCCTGTGATTAAATCAACAGCCATTCCACATCCGGCATCAAAGTGAGCATCAAAAGCTTCTCCATCCGCATTGATTGCAACAAGAACCCGCTCGTCCTCAGTTTTTCTCTCAAAAATACACTGTTTATTGGTTAAAAGCACGGAACGAAATGTTCCATAATTTAATGCTTTGCTCTCTTTTTTTGCCCTTGCAAGCCTTCCAATCCACTCCGACAGTTCATTTTCCACAGGAGCATCAAAGGAAGCCCTCAGTGCCGGGTCACCCTCGCTCTTATCTGCTTTTGCGCCCCACTCACTTCCATAATATACACATGGAATTCCCGGCATGCCAAAGGTAAGTGCATAAATCAGCGGGAGATGCTCTGGATTGGTTAAAATACTGGCAATTCTGCTCACATCATGGTTATCCACAAATGATAACAGATGTTTCCCTTTGTACAAAGTCCACTCCTCCGGACCAAACTGGCGAAGCAGTGAATGATTTATTTCAAACATATTCATACTGTTAAAGCTGGAATAAAGCCCCTTATAGCATTCATAATTCGTAGCTGAATGCAGCATGGAATCATTCATCAGCTGTTTATAGTCACCGTGAAGCATTTCTCCAACCAGGAAAAAATCTTCCTTTTTACTAGCGCAAAAGCTTCTCAGTCTTCTGGCAAAATCATGGTCGAGGCAGTATGCTACATCAAGGCGCAGTCCGTCAATTTCAAATTCCCTGATCCAGCCTTCAATCGCCTGGAAAATATGGTTAATGACCTCTTCGTTGCGAAGATTTAATTTCACAAGATCATAATTTCCTTCCCAGCCTTCATACCACAGTCCATCGTTATAATTGGAATTCCCACCGAAATCAATTCTGGAAAACCAATCCTTATATGGAGAGCTCTCTCTGTTCTTCAAAACATCCTGAAAAGCCCAGAACCCTCTTCCAACGTGGTTAAATACACCATCTAATACAATTTTAATTCCATCCTTATGTAATGCCCTGCAAACCTCTGCGAAATCCTCATTGGTGCCAAGTCTGCAGTCAATCCTTGTGTAGTCCCTTGTATTGTATCCGTGTGTATCTGATTCAAAAACAGGAGAAAAATAAATTGCATTTGTGCCCAGCTTTTTTATATGAGGAATCCAATCGATTACCTTCTTAATTCTGTTGCAGACAGCTCCATCATTTTCAAATGGTGCTCCGCAAAAACCCAATGGATAAATTTGATAAAATACACTTTCATAAGCCCACATATTCCAGTCCTCTACTTTCATCTCTTGTGTGCAAGTGTACTAACATTCTTAGTACACTCAGTTTATCACATGCACAAGTGCATGTCAATGTAGTTTCCCATATCTATATACAATATATATGTATCAGATTTTTTTAACCACAAAATGAGTATACCATATTTTTCATAAATTACATATCTTCTATTTGATTTGAGATGATTTCTCTTTCTTCATTATTTTTCATTTCGTACGTTATTTAATTTCCGATATTTTATCTTTTTCTTCTTCCCTTTTTACAATCCTGCTTTTTTATTCAGTTTACATAATTGCTTTGTTTTGTTGTTTATTTTTGCATTTTCCCTTTCAATTCAGAAATGACTTTTTTCTTGCAAAATCAGAAAATAACGACCTCTTCTAAAAAAATCCCCAATTTCCACATAGTTATCCACAATGTCATTTTTTATTTTTCGACTAATTTCCAGTTTTTTCTTTGCAGGCAATGCAGGAAAATCTTTCATTTTCGGCATTTTCATCAAAATATCGACCAATTAGTACTTTCCATAATATCTTTATGCATCTTGTTCTTATGTGAACCATTTTGAACAATTGTGGATAAATCCATCTGCTGTATTTTAAATCACGCCAGTTATATGTTAAACTAACTTCAGTGTCATTTTATTTTTTTTACTATTTGGAGGAATCGAAATGGATTTAGAATCAGATGTTATTTTAGGATCTCATGTGGGCATGAGTGGAAAAGAAATGTTTTTAGGTTCTGCAAAAGAAGCGGTCAGTTATGGCTCCAATACGCTTATGGTCTACACGGGTGCACCTCAAAATACCCGTAGAAAAGAGATTAGTGAATGTCGTATAGAAGAAGGCTGGGATTATCTCCATGCACATCATATCGAGCAGATTGTCATCCATGCTCCCTATATCATCAATCTGGCCAACAGTATTAAGCCTGAAATTTTTACACTTGCCGTGGAATTTCTGCAAAAGGAGCTTACAAGAAGCACTGCCATGGGCAGCAAAATTCTTGTATTACACCCGGGCTCCTCTGTAGGTGCCGATGTACAGACCGGAATCAATAAAATAGTAGAAGGGCTCAATGAAGTCATGATAAAGGATCAAAGCTGTAAAATTGCTTTGGAAACCATGGCCGGAAAGGGCTCTGAGCTGGGCCGCAGCTTTGAAGAGCTGGCCGACATCTATGACAAGGTAAAATATCCTGAGAATCTGCGTATATGCTTTGATACCTGCCATGTGAACGACGCAGGTTATGACATTGTAAACGAATTTGATTCTGTTATAGATAAATTTGACCATCTCATCGGCAAGAAACAAATTGCTGTTTTCCACATCAATGACAGCAAAAATCCCCTTGGTGCAGCTAAAGACCGCCATGCCAATATCGGTAACGGATATATTGGTTTTGAAGCATTGCAGCGAATTGTATATCATCCAGACTTTATGTCTATCCCAAAGATATTGGAAACGCCCTGGATTCCTGATCCAGATTACCCCGGGAAAACAAAAGCGCCATATAAGGAAGAAATATCACGGTTGTTATTTAATAACTAAGGACTATCTTCCACTAGGTATTATTATCTTCCACTAAATATTACTATCTTCCATAATTAGCTATATCATTTGCAGCGGGGCAGAAATTTTAATTTAGAAGCGGGGCATGGATTAGCCAAAAAGCCCTTCTTGTGCCCCGCAACAACGCTAAATGTAGGTTTACATAATGCTTTTAGGGCACAAGAAGACGAATTTTATGTACTTATGCCCCATATTACAAAAATAACGGGGCACAACTGCAGCAAAATCGGAGTTTTACATCCTCTTTATTGTTATAATGTACCCCATACAGTGGACACGGAGAAAAAAGATTTTATACCCAAAATTTCTCGGCCTCTTCCTTCGCTTTATCCATGGAAATCACCCTTAAGTTCTGCCACTCTGCAGGAAACATTTTCTGATAACCGCTCTGGACAAATCGTTCATCCAGTAAGGCGATAATTCCCCTGTCATCAGCTGTTCTGATTACTCTTCCTGCTGCCTGAAGCACCTTATTCATACCCGGATAACGATAGGCATAATCAAATCCATTCTTTCCCGTCTCATCAAAGTAATTCTTAAGGATTTCACGTTCCGGACAAACCTGCGGGAGACCTGTCCCAACTATAATTGAACCAATCAGAGAATCCCTTTTTAAATCAATTCCCTCGCCAAAGATTCCCCCCAGCACACAGAAACCCAGCAGCGTCCTGGAATTCCCCTCTGTATGCCTGTAGGCCTCGGGAAGCCTTTCGCCCTCTGGATGCCTGTCAACACCTGATTGCTCATCCTCCTCCACAAGAACCTCCATTTGAATCTTGTCCCTGAAATCCACATCCTCCATAAAGGAAAACTGGTCTAAAAAGGCCTCTCGCTCATCCTCTCTCATTCTGCTTTCCTGCACGATAATGGAAATTTCATCTTCTCCATACATAGCTTGAAAGGCATCATAAACCGCGTCCAGAAATGCGTGCGAAGGAAAGAACACCAGATAGTTTCCCACTCTGGCTCTGATCAGTTCATGAATATAACAGGCAATATTCTCATACTCTCTGTCATTTCGCCTCAGGTAGCGGCTTGTAACCTCATTGCCAATAATCTGAATCTGCTGTTTCGGATCAAAGGTGCTCTTCGCATAAACCTCATAATCCTCCTGGTCTCCGCCCAGAAGACTCTTATAATACTGGATTGGAAGAAATGTGGCTGAAAAGAGAATCGTTGAAACGCCTTTGTCCATACACTCCTTCAACTGTCTTGCCGGATCAACGCAAAATTCCTTGATGAAAAAGGAGCCGTCATCCTCATATCCGGTATAAACCACATAATCCTCATCCATTCGGTCATAAACATCAAGAAAACGGGACAATTCGAAATAATAATTCAAAAGTTCATCCTTTACTGGGCTGTCCTCATGATCCTCCAGGTAGTTATTGATTGCCCCATGAAGTCTGTTTACCTGCTCCACAAAAGAGGCATGGCTCTTTAAAATTTCATAGTTTTCGCACTGCTTTTTCAGCACCAGTAATTCCCGGTTACATTTTTCAAACAGCTTGGCCAGATAAGGGGAATACGGCTCCACGATATTTTTCACCGCCAGAATGTCTTCCTTAACCAGAGTGGCACTGTACATGCTTCTGCCACGTTCCACAAGATTATGGGCCTCATCTATCAGGAAAAGATAGGAACCGGTAATACCATCTGCAAAAAAGCGCCGCAAATAAGCCCTTGGATCAAAGAGATAGTTGTAATCACAGATAACAGTATCCGAGAACAGGCTCATATCCAGCCCCATTTCGAAGGGACAGACCTCATGAGAAAGTGCATAATCCAGGATTTTTTCTCTGTCAAATTCATCCTCATGCTCAAGCAGGTCATAAACCGCATCATTGATACGGTCGTAATGCCCCCTGGCAAAGGGACAGGCCTGGGGATTGCAGTTGCATTCCTCCAGCGGGCAAACCTTTTCCTTGGCAGTCAGCAGGGCACTCTTCATGCAAAGCCCCTGTTCTCTGAGCATTGACAGGGTATCCTTTGCAACTGTGCCGGTCACTGTTTTGGCTGTCAGGTAAAACAGCTTATCTGCCTTCCCCTCCGCAACCGCCTTCAAAGCCGGATACATGGTGGAAATCGTTTTTCCACCCCCCGTTGGTGCCTCTACAAAAAGCTTTTTTCCCTTTGAAATTGTCTGATAAACATATCCCACCAGCTCCTTTTGTCCCTTTCTATAAGGAAAAGGAAATTTCAAAGCCTCGATGCTTTCCTGCCTTTTCTTTTTCCAGGCATATTCAAAATCAGACCATTTTCTGTATTCTTCTATTAAAGAAAGAAACCATTTATTCAAGGTGGAAAACTTGAAATTTTCATGGAAATACTTTATTTCTTCCGAGTCTATGTTGCAATAGGTCATGCGAATGCCAATAGAATCAAGTCTGTTTTGCTTTGCCCACATGTAAGCATAGCATTTTGCCTGAGCCAGATGCACAGGGTCCGGCACATCAATTCTCTTCAGTTCCCGATAGGTTGCTTTAATTTCATCGATAACTACCCGCCCGTGAGCGCGGTCATCGATGACCCCGTCTGCTCTTCCTTCTATTATAATGGAGTACTCTTCAAAGGAAATTGCCTGTGCCATGGTAACCTCTGCCTGATACTCTATACCCATACGCTTCTGGATCATGCGGTGAATTCTGGCACCCTCTGCCATTGCATCTTCATTTCCTCCGGTCCTGCGATTATCAATATCGCCGGATCGAAGCAAAAATTCCACAAAGCTTCGCACTGAGATTCGAATTTCCATTTGAAGACCTCCTCCTTTCAACATCATCGGCTCTTATTATATCATGAGCCATGCAGTATTAACAGTGTCCTGTACGCACAGCAGGCAGCACATTATATGCAATACAGCAATGTTCTGCACACATAACGGGCATCACATTATATGCAATACAGCAATGTTCTGAACACATAGCGGGCAGCACATTATATGCAGAACATTGTATGCAGCAAAAAACCCGGCGTCGCCTGTAATTGGCAACGTCGGGTCTTTGTTGTTCTTCTTCATCTCTTATCTTGCAATGCGCTGTCCGCAAAGCGGGCAGAACATTATTTATCCGTTAAATGTCAGCAAGCCATTGCGAAATGATTTAAAAAGCGTTCCAGCTCTTCACTTCTGCCATTGTAACGAATGGTAAGCACTTTAGTAAAATCCAAAGCAAGCACTCCCAAAATTGATTTTGCATCTACCGCATAACGATTGTATGAAATATCAATGTCAAAATCACATCTGCCTGCAATGTCAACCAGTTCCTTGGCATCCGAAGGTCCTAAAACTAATTTGCGTTCTGTCATGATAAAAACCACCTTTCAAAAACAGTGTGCCCATGCACAATACAATATATGTCATTTTCTTGTTATTGATTGAATTATACTGATTTTTTTTTGAAAGTAAAGTTCTTTTTTCAGTACAATGTTTTATGAAACTAAAGTACTATCACTGCACATTGAGATTGGAGTAGCCAAGAAGGCTCTCGTCCACTGCCTTTGCGGCTTCGCGGCCTTCACGTATGGCCCATACAACAAGGGACTGTCCGCGATGCATATCACCTGCTGTGAAAATATGTTTCACACTTGTTTCATATTTTCCTGCTGCTGTTTTCACATTGGTTCTCTCATTGGTTTCTACCTTAAAAGCATCTGTAACATATTTCTGGCTTCCAAGAAAGCCTGCTGCAATCAATACAATTTCAGCATCCAGGAGCTGTTCGCTTCCTGCAACCTCGCTCATCTTCATACGACCACTTGCAGCGTCCTTTTCCCAATGAAGCTTTACGATTTTAACAGCCTTTAAATTTCCATTCTTATCCTTAATAAATTCCTTGACAGTGCTCTCATAGATACGGGGATCATGTCCAAACAAGGCTATGGCTTCCTCCTGACCATAATCAGTCTTACAAATCTTGGGCCATTCGGGCCATGGATTATTTTCTGCTCTCTCATCCGGTGCCTTTGGCATCATCTCAATCTGAGTCACAGCTTTTGCCCCGTGACGAATAGAGGTTCCCACGCAGTCATTTCCTGTGTCACCGCCACCGATAATCACAACATTTTTCCCTTTTGTATCCACATATTTTTTATCCTTGAACTGGGAATCCAACAGTGATTTGGTGTTTGCTGACAAAAAGTCCACTGCAAAATAGATTCCCCTGGCGTCTCTTCCAGGTGCATTGATGTCTCTTGGATTGGAAGAGCCACAGCATAACACAACGCGGTCAAAATCAGCTAACAGCTTTGCTGTTTTTAAATCTTTCCCCACATCTGTATTTGTCACAAAGGTAATCCCTTCCTCCTCCATGATTTTTACCTTGCGTTCCACAATGGATTTCTCCAGCTTCATATTTGGAATGCCGTACATCAAAAGCCCGCCGATGCGGTCGTGGCGCTCAAACACGGTAACCAGATGCCCTCTCTTATTCAGCTGATCAGCGCAGGCAAGTCCGGAGGGTCCGCTTCCGATGACTGCCACCTTTTTCCCGGTGCGTACCTTCGGCGGATTGGCTTTTGCATAGCCCTCTCTATAGGCATTTTCAATAATGGCATACTCATTCTCCTTGGAAGAAACAGGGTCACCATTCAATCCACAGGTGCAGGCCGCCTCACACAGAGCCGGACAGACTCTTGATGTGAATTCCGGAAAGTTATTGGTCTTTTTGAGACGATTGTAGGCCTGCTCCCAGTTTCCTGTGTAGACCAGATCATTCCATTCAGGAACAAGATTGTGAAGGGGACACCCTGATGCCATTCCACAGATCATCATTCCCGCCTGACAGAAGGGCACACCGCACTCCATGCAGCGTGCGCCCTGCAGCTCCTGTTTTTCTTTGGAAAGATGCTTATGGAATTCATTAAAATGTTTGATTCTATCCTTTGGAGTTTCCGCCTGACTGACGCATCTTTCATACTCCATAAATCCAGTTGGTTTTCCCATAATATAATCATCCCTCCTTATTTATTCTTATTGGCATAAAATGCCTCAATCTGTGCCTGTTCTGCGCTTAACCCTTTTTCCTCCATCTGAACAATTGCTTTCAGCATGGTCTCATAATCATGTGGAATGATTTTCTTAAACTTAGGAAGATATTCGCCAAAGTTATTTAAAATCTCTTTTCCTTTTTCCGAGTTGGTGTAGGACACGTGTTCACTAATCAGGTCTTTCAGTTCTAATACATCATATTTGGACGTAATTTCATGGGAGGATACCATTTCCTTATTTACCTTGGTATACAAATCATTATCCTCATCCAGCACATACGCAACACCACCGCTCATGCCGGCTGCGAAGTTTTTGCCGACCTTTCCGATGATGACAGCGCGGCCGCCTGTCATATACTCGCAGCCATGATCACCACAGCCCTCCACTACAGCAATTGCTCCGGAGTTACGAACGCAGAAGCGCTCGCCTGCAACACCATTGATAAATGCCTTTCCGCTGGTTGCACCGTAAAGAGCCACATTACCGATAATGATGTTTTCATCCTGTTTAAACTTACTCCCTTTTGGCGGATAAACAATCAGCTTACCGCCGGACAGGCCTTTTCCAAAATAATCGTTGGAATCTCCCACCAGCTCCAGGGTAAGACCCTTTGGAATAAATGCGCCAAAGCTCTGTCCACCTGCACCATTACATAAAACGCGGTAGGTATCCTCCTCCAGAGTGTTATAGAATTTTCTGGTAATCTCCGCTCCAAGAATGGTTCCAAAAGCTCGATCCGTGTTGGTCACATCCACCTCGATGCTTCTCTTTGCCCCTGTTTCCATTGCCTTGGAAAGCTGTTTTAAAAGCACCTTTTCATCCAGCGTATTTTCCAGCTTAAAGTCATATACCTGCTTTGGATCAAAGATAACCTTTTCCCTGCTTCCTGCATAAGGGTTGTTTAAGATATTCCCCAAATCAATCTTGGCATATCGCTCATCCACATTCTCTTTTACTTTTAACAGCTCTGTATGTCCAACCAGCTCATCGATGGTGCGAACACCAAGCTTAGCCATATATTCACGCATCTCCTCAGCGATAAAGCGCATGAAATTTTCAATGTATTCCGGTTTTCCTCTGAATCTCTTTCTAAGCTCCGGATTCTGAGTCGCTACACCAACAGGACAGGTATCCAGGTTGCAGACACGCATCATAACGCAGCCCATGGTTACCAGCGGCGCTGTTGCAAAACCATATTCCTCAGCCCCTAAAAGTGCAGCAATCACCACATCACGGCCACTCATGAGCTTTCCGTCTGTCTCAATGCGAACCTTGTTACGCAGACCGTTCATAATCAGTGTCTGATGGGTTTCAGCAAGACCAAGCTCCCATGGAAGTCCTGCATTGTGAATGGAATTCCTTGGTGCTGCACCGGTTCCTCCATCATATCCGCTGACCAGAATAACCTGAGCTCCAGCCTTGGCAACACCGGCGGCAACCGTTCCAACACCGGCCTCCGACACCAGTTTTACGGAAATTCTGGCATCTACATTGGCATTTTTCAAGTCATAAATCAGCTGCGCCAAATCCTCGATAGAATAAATGTCGTGATGAGGTGGCGGTGAAATCAGACCGACTCCAGGAGTTGAATGACGGGTTTTTGCAATCCACGGATAAACCTTTCCAGCCGGAAGATGTCCGCCCTCACCCGGTTTTGCCCCCTGTGCCATTTTGATCTGAATCTCCTTGGCACTGGTCAGATATTTGCTGGTAACTCCGAATCTGCCGGAAGCAACCTGCTTGATTGCAGAGCATTTATTCAGTCCGTCCGGTCCGATGGACAATCTCTCCAGATCCTCTCCACCTTCACCGGTATTTGATTTTCCACCCAGATTGTTCATGGCAATTGCCAGACATTCGTGGGCTTCCTTGGAAATAGAGCCGTAGGACATGGCTCCTGTTTTAAATCTTTTGACAATGGATTCCACACTCTCCACTTCTTCCAGTGGTATCCCCTTCTTGGGATAATTGAAATCCATCAGCCCGCGAAGGGTCTTGATGCTTGTCTCATCATTGACACAGGCGGTATATTTTTTAAATAAATCATAATCACCGCGGCGGGTCGATTCCTGTAAAAGATGAATGGTTTCCGGATTGTAAAGATGCTCATCTCCACCACTTCTCATTTTGTGATGTCCCGGGCTGTCCAGGGTCAGGTCTGTGGCCAGTCCCAAGGGATCAAAAGCTGTGGAATGAAGCTCATCCACCTGTTTCTCAATATCCTTCAGCGTAATTCCGCCCACACGGCAGACCGTTCCGTTAAAATATTTATTTACCACATCATAATCAATACCGATAGCCTCAAAAATCTTTGAGCCCTGGTAGGACTGAATTGTGGAAATTCCCATTTTGGATGCTATTTTTACAATGCCCTGTAAAATTGCATCATTATAGTCATCTACAGCTGCGTAATAATCCTTGTCCAGCATATGACTGTCAATGAGCTCCTTGATGGATTCCTGGGCAAGATAAGGGTTGATTGCACAGGCACCATAGCCCAGAATTGTGGCAAAATGATGCACCTCTCTCGGCTCCGCAGATTCCAGAATAATGGCTACAGAGGTACGTTTCTTGGTAGATACCAGATGCTGCTGCAATGCAGAAACAGCAAGCAGAGAAGGAATGGCAACATGGTTTTCATCCACTCCTCTGTCGGAGAGAATCAGGATATTGACACCCTCGCGGAACATTCTGTCCACTTCCACAAACAATCTGTCAATTGCTTTTTCCAGGCTGGTATTCTTGTAATAGGTGATTGGAACAACCTCCACCTTGAAGCCCTCAGCCTTCATGTTCTTTATTTTCAAAATATCCGTGTTGGTCAGAATCGGGTTACGAACCTTTAAAACGTTACAGTTCTTTGGTGATTCCTCCAACAGGTTTCCATCTGTCCCCACGTAAACTGACGTTGATGTCACAACCTCTTCACGAATGGCATCAATCGGCGGATTGGTTACCTGTGCAAACAGCTGCTTAAAGTAATTGAAAAGTGGATGCTTTGCCTTACTCAGAACAGGAAGCGGCGTGTCAACACCCATGGCTGCAATAGCTTCAGAACCGTTTTTTGCCATTGGAAGAATGGTCTGCTTCAGTTCATCATAGGTATATCCGAAGGCCTTCTGCATGCGCTGTCTCTCTTCGTAGGTAAACTCAGGAACCCGCACATTGGGAATTTTCAAATCATGAAGCTCCACCAGATTGGAGTCCAGCCATTCTCCATAGGGCTGCTTGCTGGCATAGGACTGCTTCAGAGTCTCATCATCAATAACCTTTCCGGCAACCGTGTCAATCAGAAGCATTTTTCCAGGACGAAGTCTTTCTTTTTTTACAATTTTGGTTGGATCGATAGGAAGTACCCCAACCTCTGAGGACAAAATAACCTGACCATCCTCTGTAATATAGTAGCGGGATGGGCGAAGACCATTTCTGTCAAGCACCGCACCCATAATATCTCCATCGGAGAAAAGAATGGACGCCGGTCCATCCCAGGGCTCCATCATGGTTGCATAATACTGGTAAAAGTCCTTTTTATCCTGACTCATGATTTTATTATTTGCCCAGGGCTCCGGAATGGCAATCATGACAGCCAGAGGCAGGGGCATGCCACTCATAACCAGAAATTCCAGCGTATTATCAAGCATTGCAGAATCGGAACCGGATGCATTGATGACCGGGAGAACCTTATGAAGCTGTCCCTTTAAATGCACGGATTCCATATTTTCTTCTCTTGCAAGCATTTTATCTGCATTACCACGAATTGTGTTAATTTCACCATTGTGTACGATAAAACGGTTTGGATGCGCTCTCTCCCAGCTCGGATTGGTGTTGGTGGAAAAACGGGAATGGACAATGGCAATGGCGGAATCATAGTCCTTATCCTGCAAATCGCAGAAGAAGGTACGCAGCTGTCCAACCAGAAACATTCCTTTGTAGACAATGGTGCGGCTGCTTAAGGAAACCACATAGGTCACATCTGTGGACTGCTCAAAAACACGTCTCACAATGTAGAGCATACGGTCAAAATCAAGTCCCTTCTCCACATTTTCAGGCTTCTTAATGAAAGCCTGCATAATACATGGCATACATTCCACTGCCTTATGTCCCAATACGGAAGGGACCGTTGGCACCTCTCTCCATCCAAGGAAGGTCAGTCCCTCCTTCTCAACAATGATTTCGAACATCTTTTTAGCCTGGTTTCTCTGGAGCTCATCCTGTGGAAAGAAAAACATTCCCACACCATATTCTCTCTCTGAACCTAAAAAGATGCCGAGGGTATGAGAGACTTTTGTGAAAAAGTTGTGGGAAATCTGTGTTAAGATTCCAACTCCATCACCAGTCATACCTTCGGCATCTTTGCCTGCTCTATGTTCTAAATTTTCTACAATCTTCAGTGCGTTCTCAACTGTCGCGTGGCTCTTTTGTCCATTAATATTGACACAAGCACCGATGCCGCAGTTGTCATGCTCAAATTCTTCCCGGTAAAGAGAAGGCCTTGGCATGTCTAACTTCGCGTCAAACATGTTATATCTCCTTTCAAAGTGGCATCCATTTGTGTTTGCTTTTTTATGTTTGAAACTATACACCTATTTTTTTTGATTGTAAACAGGAAATTTTTATAAATTGTCTGATAATTTGACAATATCAATATTTTTTACATATTTTCTGACATTTGCAGTCTGTTATTCTTTATTTAATATCGTTTCATACAACTTTAGTCTAAAAAAATTTATTTTGAAGTTTTCCCCGGCTTAAACAGCAGCATCCCGGAAGCTGCTGCCAAAACAAAAAGCACCAGAAATACAGGAACAGAGAGAAGCCTGTTGATTGCAGCCACGCGGCTTACCGTATAAACTGCCAGATTCGCCAGGGCATGCACCAAAACAGGAGCATAAAGGGTATGATACTTCTCGTATACCGCTGCCAGAAGCAGTCCCATTAAAAAGGCATAGAGAAACTGCACGATATTACCATGATAAGCGCCAAAAATCAGTGCTGAAATCAGAACCGCCGGCATTGCACCAAAATAATGACGGATTCTGCCAAATATCAGGCCACGGAAAACCGCTTCCTCCGCCAGAGGAGCCACAATTCCATAAAAGAACAGCCCAACCTCCAGGGACACAGAATACTGGATACTGCTGACCTGTCCATAAGCTTCTGAACGGCCCATAATCTGCAGATAGGAAAAGAGCAGATTCAAAAAAAGTGAGATGGATATTGTAAGCACAATGAGACAAGGTATTTCATGTCCGAATTTCAGCATTCTCTTTCTTGTAATCATATCAGAAACCGGTTTTTCTGCCTCTTTTCCATATAACCACAGACAAAATCCACCGGCCACAATATTTGCAATTCCATTGAGATAAACTGCCAGCTGCGAGGAATGTGCCGACACCCATGCTCCATAGGAGGACAGTGGTCCATGAACAAGCGTCTGAATGACCAGCTGACCAGCCAGACAAATGATTGTGGTCAGGAGATAGTAATATACAAGTGGAGAAACAATATCCAGAATCTTTTTCAACGGACGCAGCTTCGGAGCTCTGCGGATACGGTTTTCCTGGATGACAGCCTCCCACAATCCGTCCATATCCTCCACGATTCTGTCAGCACCTGCGCTCTCCAGCTCTCCCACAGGAGCATAGCCAAAGGCGACTCCAATTGCCGTTACTCCAAACCGCTTTGCTCCCTCCATATCGAACCTTCTATCGCCCACCATGGCAACCTTCTCCCTTGGAAAATCCGGAAAGGTGTCCGGAAACAAAAGACGCAGTGTCTCCTCCATGACTTCCTCCTTTTCCACTCTCCTGCCATCCTTCTCAGAGCCCATGACCACAGAAAAATAGGAGCGGATGTTAAAGTGTTCCAACACAATCTCCACAAATTCTCTCGGTTTACTGGAAGCAACTGCCAGTTTACATCCCCGTGCACATAAATCTGCCAGCAGTCTGTCCATCCCCGGATACAAAACATTCTCGTAGATTCCAATGGTTTCAAAGCGCTCACGAAACTTCTTGATTGCCTTTTGGCACTGCTGCTCATCCATCCCGTAAAACTGGGCAAAGCTGGCTCCCAGGGGCGGCCCGATAAAGGGCTCCAGTTTATCTATATCCGGCTCTTCAATCCCCTGATCATGCAGAGCATACTGCACCGACTTGCAGATTCCCTCCTTGGGGTCAGAAAGGGTTCCATCTAAATCAAATAATACATAATCGTACATTTCTCTTTACTCCTAAATTTTGTAACTGTATAATAAAGACGATGTGTGCGCCTGGGAATTTAGTGATGCCTGACAGGTTTGGGCGGGGCAGGTTGTTTTTTTTATTCCGATAAAAGGGAGTAAGATATTCTAAGAATTCCCGTTTAGAGTATTGTATGTTTACGCAAACGACCCACAGTCGCCATCCGTGGCTCCGATGGGTCTTTCACAGACATCGTGTCTGTGAATTGCTGACTTTATAAGGGAATTTCAAGAATATCTAATCCCTTTTAAAGTCATAAAAAACAACCTGCCCCGCCCAAACCTGCATCACCAGATTCCCAGACACTCACATCATGAGGATAACATAAATCACTGAAAAGAGAAAGAAGTGTGTAAACGGTTTGAATAGTAAATTAAGAGAAGCTTTAGAATATGTTGTCATTTTTGTGGTTGTACTCTGCCTTGTCTGGTTCATTGACTCTGTGTTGATTGTCAATGCCCGCATCCCATCTGAATCCATGCAGGACACCATTATGATTGGTGACCGTGTCATCGGAAACCGTTTTGCATATAAAAGTAAAATTCCCCAGCGTTTTGACATCATCATTTTCCGTCTTCCTGATGACGAATCCCAGCTTTATATCAAGCGAATCATCGGGCTGCCGGGTGAAACAGTCACAGTGATTGACGGCAAGGTATACATTAACAATTCTGACACTCCTCTGGATGACTCCTTCACCAGAGAAACCCCTCTTGGAAATTTTGGTCCCTATGAGGTGCCCAACAACAGCTATTTTGTCATGGGTGATAATCGTAACAATTCCTATGATTCCAGATATTGGGAAAAGACCTTTGTTCCAATGGATAATATCCTTGGGAAGGCCGTATTCCGCTATTTTCCTTTTAATAAAATGGGGAAGGTTGAGTGATCAGCCTTCCCTTTTTCTATGCAGTGCATATACATAATATGTTTTGACCTTTGTCAGAACTCTACCCTTCTCTATAAGCTGCTGCAGACACAGATCCATAAAACGGTCAATGGTCACCAGCTCTGCAGAATACAGGCTTCCCTTAAAAATTCCCTTTTCAACAATAGAAATAAAACGATTTATCTCGTCTGCCGTAATACCCGGCAGCACCGTCGTCACCTCATTCACGCACTTTCTGGGAAATCGCAAATCCCCTGTTACACCTGCCAGCAAAAAGATTCTGCACACCTTGTCATATACCATCCGGCAGTGCCGGTCTGCTCTGCTTTTTTGCACTGCCGCATAAAAAGCCGCACTTCTGACATATGCCTGCATGCGGACAAGAAATGCCAGTCCAAGTATACACACCCCTGTGAGGAGCATCCACCCAAGAAAATGCAGTACAGTTGGCAGCGGTGGTTCCTTACCCTCTCCACCACCGTCCCCGGGCATTACGGAATCGGTTGTCTTTCCTGCCACAGAATCATCCTGTCCCTGTACTACCTCAATGGTATCCTCCGGTGCAACTGCCATTTCCAGCATGGAAAAGCCGGCCTGATAATAGCCGAGAGTAACCTCCACCGGAAGCCAGCCAACGCCGCCGATATAGGTTTCCACCCAGGCTCTTGTATCCTCACCTGTCAAAGAGACCTCACTCTCGTTTTGGCTGGAGGCATTGCTTATCTGTGCCTCTGAAAGATAATAGCCCTCCACATAGCGGGCCGGAATCCCGGCACAACGGTAGGCCAGAACGGCTGTCGCTGCATAATAGGCAGAGTTGCACTTATGGTCATTCTCTAAAAACCAGTCAATAAAGTCCTTCTCGCCGGAATATACATCCGGTTTTTCTGCGAACTGATTATACTGCAGCAATGCAAGACGGATTTTTCCGGTTACATCCTCCACAGACCTTTCATTTTCCAGCTTCAAGCCGGAAAAGAGCTGTTCCTCCACAACATCCCTTACGTGGTCATCCACTGTAAGATAGGTATTGTAAACAAAATTGCGGTACTCATTCTCCGCCGCTTCAAACTGATCTGCTCCCTCCTTTGTGGAATCAATGCTTCCCATCACAAAGTCCTCACTGGAATTGGAATCCTCCATGGTAAATTCATAGCGCCCTGCACCAAAAATTCCTTTTGAAGCCACCTGCCAGTCGTTTTTCACCCCTCCATCTCCACGCTCCAGCGAAATGGTCTCATAGGGCAGGTAAAGATATTTTCTGTAAGCGCCTCTGTTGATAACAGAGAGCTTCCTTCCAGCTTCGGATGTGTTGGTCAGAAAGCAAAAATGAGCCATCTGATAGGGCTGCTGAAAGTTGTTTTCTGTAAGCCACTCCATCAGACCATTCATATCACCACTGTAGGCCGACAAATCCGTTCTCTCAAACCCGCTTCCCGTATAGGTACCTCCCACAAATCCCCGCAGATGCAGGGGAACAGATACTTCTCCTCTGATGCAGAGCGTTTCCTCCCCATCGCCCTTCAAAAAAGCAGCCTTTGTCAAATCTCCCTGGGGAAGAGAATCCCTTCCAAAACGCAGGTAATCAATTCCCTGAAGAAAAGTATCTTTAACATTGGCAATTGCTGTGCTCCCTGTAAATCCTGACGATACTGTCACAAACAGGACACCCACAGCCAAAGTAACGCCCACAACACTCAGCAAAATGCGATAGCCCTGATCCACCATACTTTCAGCTGCAAAAAACAGCCACACTCCAACACCCATGGCCACATAAATCCACAGGGGAATATCAAGCTGAAAATAGCTGGCGGCCAGAAGCAGTGTGCACCCTGCCATAATCAGTACAAAACTGCAGTGCATTCTCACGCACAGGATAGAAAAAAACAGTGCCAAAAGGACAAGCGATCCGTAGAACTGAAGCATCGCTGCCTGGCTGACAGCTTCAACCCTATAGCCTGAAATAAAGGTATGAAAATGATGATTCCACATCTCTATGAGCAGATTGGCAAAGGACAAAAATCCATGAATCCATCTGGTCGGACCGGCCAAAACAGACACGACTGTCAGAATTGTACAAATATTTCTGACCCATGTACTTTGCCTGGAAGAAATCGGAAAGCACAAAATCAAAATAGGAAAAAAAGCTGTAAAAACCAGCACAAGCTTCACCCAGAGGGGCTCCATAAAGCAGGATAACACGCATAAAAAAGACGACAAAAAGAAAACGGCAACCATGACCTCATGCAAAAACTGCCATCTCTCACTCTGCACTATGCTGTTTTTTCCATATATCGTTACTTCTTTGTTCATGTCCTGCCTGTCCCTTTAAAAATCAATCTGTTTTACCTTCTGCCCAATCTCATCCAGTGGAAGGGCCACAATTTTGTAATTACTTCTCTCCTCAATCTGCTCAAGACTATGCTCGGATAAAAGAATAACTGTCAGTGCTGTTTTTTCTGCCAGCTCCTGATATTCCAACTCCCTGAGTGCACCGGTAATCAAAATGGTTCTCGCTGTTCCACCCTGAAGCCTCCACTGTGTAAACAATTCTTTTCCATCGGTAATTGGAATCTGAAGAAACAGAAGGAGTGCATCCATCAATTGTCCATCTGTGGAAATTTCCCGCTCCAAAAAAGACGTTTTCTGTGGAAAATATACCTTGTGCTTCATTCCCTGATCCAGCAGTGCCTTGCTGACAGACAGGAAAAGACACAGAATTCCATCAACCAGCTTATGATTATCGCGAAAGCTTTCAAATCCTGGATCACATAAAATTACCGTCTCATTGGTGATGGGATTTCCACTTTCTCTCACGATCAGTCGTTCCAGCTTTCCTGACAGCTTCCAGTGAATACTGTTGATGGCATCTCCCTCCTGGTAATCCCGCAAATCAAAGACCTCTGAGGGATCGTGACCTCTCTTATTTGGATCGTAAAATTCCCCATCATACAGATTTTTCTGATTTTTGGTGGCATGCAGCAAAAACTGATAAAAAGAAGGATATCGGGGATATTGAATTTCTCCGCTGCATTTTCGGGTAATTCCCATCAGCCCCATTAAATCATAGAGAAGTATTCTTTCAAATGAAATGACATAATATCCACAATCTCTCTCATTCCATGGCAAAGAATACCACATATCTCTTTCCGGCTGGGGATTCAGACATAAAATCCACTGATTCCTTTCCCCGTACAAACGGTTCTCATAGAACAGTCTGATTCTGATTTTTCCAATTGGGAATTTATGCTTACGAACCACATGAAGATACAGCTCACTTCCCTTATTATCATTTTCTTTTCCCACTTTGCGCTCCAGGGAAACGGAGGTTATCTCGTTTCTGCCCAAAAACAGCAGGGTGAATGAAAACAGAGCAAAAAAGAGCAGCAGCAGACACAAAAGTAAAACACTTCTGTGGTTGGATGCAACCAGAAAAATAAGACAAAAAAGAAGCAGTACACAGTAGAGAATCCTGTTCTTCCTCATAGGCTAACCCTTTCTGCCAAATAAAGCTTTTCCGTTTCCCAATTCCGGTGGTGTCGCCTTCTTCAAGATATCCTGTAAATAGCTCTCTGCCGTCACACCCTCGATTCTTGCCTGTGGGCGCATCACGCATCGATGGGCACAGACATCCAGAAATACCTCCTGAACATCCTCAGGCACGACATAATCTCTCTTTTCCAACAGCGCATGCGCTCTTGCCATCTGGCTAATTGCCAGCGCACCACGGGGACTGACACCCATTTCCACCATTGGTGACAGTCTTGTCATTTCACACAATGCAGAAATATAAAGAAGAATTTCCTCAGACATGGTTACAGAGGCAATGTACCTTTGAATATCAAGAATATCCTCTGCAGATACAACCGCTTTCACATCCTGTAAAGGATTATGATGCTGACGCTGTTTAATAATCATGGCCTGTTCCTCTATGCTGGGAAATCCAATGGAAAGCCTTACCATAAAACGATCCATCTGAGAATCAGGAAGCGGCTGAGTACCAATGGAGCCCAGCGGATTTTGTGTGGCAATACAGATAAATGGCTTTGGAAGCGGATGCGTAATTCCATCCACTGACACATTGCCCTCCTCCATAACCTCCAGAAGTGCCGCCTGAGTCTTGGGACTGGTACGATTGATTTCATCCCCAAGAAACAGCTGACAGTTAACCGCTCCCGGTCTGTAAATAAAGGTATCCTTCTGCTTATCATATACAGAAAAGCCAATCAGATCAGAAGGCATGGTATCCGATGTAAACTGGATACGCTTATACTCCATTCCCAGTACCCTGGAAAAAGCCAGCGCCAAAGTAGTTTTACCAACTCCGGGATAATCCTCCAACAGCACATGTCCGCCCGCATAAATTGCCATTAAGGTTTTTTAATAACATCATCTTTTCCTACCAGTACCTTCCCAACCTCTGAGATAATTTGTTCTGATTGTTCTATTATCATACGTTCTCCTTTACTACTTTAAATAATTTCTCCTCCGCCGCCACCTTCTCCACCGCCGGCTGTCGGATTCTTAACCGGATCATAAGAGCTTCCGCAGGGAACAGGTGTAGGTGATATGGTGGTATTCGTCATGAACCAGTTCACATTCCATTTTTCATATAAAAGTGCTTTCCATGCCTCAATATCACCGAACTGAGGTATGCTCATATAGCTGATATTCTGGCAATAAGCAAATGCATAATCTCCAATTGAACTCAGATTTGGGAACATCTTCCCTCTTCCTCTTACATCATCACCCTCGAAAATCACGCAGCTGTTGTAAGGAGATAAGTCTCCATCCTGGGAAATTCTTACCGTAAATAATTTTGGTTCTCCCGCGGCACTGACCAAATCAACAGGAATTCCAGTCAATCCACTCTCAGCAAATGCCCACTGTCCAATGGAGGAAAGACTTCTGGTCGCCGCAACATTTTCCCATTGGAAAACAGATAATGCACTGCACTTATTGAAAGCATAATCCCCCACCGTGGTCAAAGGTCCTCCCACTGTGACTGTTGTCAAGGCTGTACATTCCTGAAAAGCTTTGGCTTCAATTGTCTGAATTGCGCTGCCAAGATGAATAGCAGAAAGTGCTGTATTTCCCAAAAAGGCGCCGCTTTTAATTTTGGTGGTTCCTTCCTTTACCGTGTATTCACCGGCTACCTGCTCTCCAGATAACAACGTAAATGCCCCCGGCGTTTCTTCCCAATATACAGCACCCGCCTCATCCTGACTGATGCCGTCACCATAGGGAACCGTAAATCCCGCTGTGGTTCCACTTCCGTAGCCCCTTTGCTCATAGCGCTTCCAGATGTTCAGATAGTCTGTAAGATAATCTACCGGAACATACAGACGTATCCTGTCTGGAATGGAGCTGCCAAATATTTTTCCACCCGCCATAT
The DNA here is from genome assembly GCA_964619485.1 of uncultured Lachnospiraceae bacterium. Classification (GTDB taxonomy): domain Bacteria; phylum Bacillota; class Clostridia; order Lachnospirales; family Lachnospiraceae; genus UBA2882. Next base: position 55,540 of record CAZUCI010000002.1, on the reverse strand, counting down.
TAGGTGGTGTCGCTGTTGTAAAATAAACTGCCGTCAGAGAATCAGATAAAAAGCAGCCATCCGGCAGCATGTTAACTGTAGATGACATGGTAAGCCTTTGCAGCTGCATACACCCAGAAAGTGCACCGGATTTTACCGTGGTAACACCTTCGGGAAGCACTGCCTGTGTCCCGGCTGCTGCAGTTCCCATCACCACTCTGGTCTGATTCTGATCCAGAATCCAGCCTTCCTTATATTGATAATTCTTTTCTACACCTGACGGTGTTGTCAGAATACTCATTGCATCATTTCCCGGGCTGTCGCTTCCCTCTGTGGTCAGATAATCACTCAAGCTGCTGATACGCTTTAAATAAACAGCATCCTCCGGGGAATCCTCTACCTGAATATGGGAGATATTGAAAGCACCCGCCCCATTCCTTATGAGATTTCCGCTTCCCCAGACAATTTGAGGTGACTGCTCTGTCAGTGTCGCAATTTTGGCCTGATCAAACGCATGCTCCCCAATCTCTCTTACAGATGCAGGTAATGACACCTGTGCCATTTTTACATCAAGAAATGCTTTACTGCCAATACTTTCCACGTATTTTGACCAGGCACTCAGATTACTCATTGCCGGTGGAACCCGAAGGAGTGTCTTCCCTGATTTACTATAGAGAATTCCGGACACATCCATAAAAAGCTTATTTTCATCTGCCACACCAAATGCAGAAAGCTTTGGGTACATTGTCATAGAGTCAAGATAAAGAATGGATGTAACACTCTCCGGAATATTGATTAAGGTGAGCACCGGAAAGCTGTCCCTTCCTATGGAGGTCAGGTCTACAACTGTCACTCCATTGGGAATATCCAGGGTTTTCACGCTGCGGCAGTCCCCCAGATAACGCTCTGCTGTCACACTTCCATCGTTTTTCAAGGTAATCTCATAATAGCTGCTCGCATCACCGGCAGATATCCATACCGGATATAGAGTCTTTTTATAATACTTATTTCCATCCGCATCCTCCAGCAGCTCCTCTGCCTTCACATGGGAAAGCTCGAAAACATTTCCAACTGTGGCTCCGTCCTTTGACAGAGACCATCCCCCAAAGAAGGACGCATAGGTTCCGTCTGCATTCTTTTTCAATATATGGGTGTATTTTTTCCCTGAATTTGTTCTCTGCAGAATGATTTTATTCATATTGGAAATGGCTGCCACAAGGCTGATTTCCTCATTCTCACCTGCGTGAAGCAGCTGCGGCTTTGCACTGTCCGAAAGGGCACTGTAATTTTCTTCAAAATCTTCAAGCTCCAGCTGATAATCATAAACTGTATAGGAAAAGCCTGCGCGTGCCTGGGTCTGGGTTCCGTTGTCCGGATTGATCATAAATACGGATGCCTGATAGATTCCCGGCTGTAAGGGTGCCTGGTTCTGTGTCCCCTCCTCAGCGCTGTTCCAGTCAACACAGTAATCTCCGCCATAGGAATCACGGTTATTCTTATAGGAATAATTAAGATCCTGGACATGTACTGTCGATGCCGCCTGTCCGGGAGCAGCTGCCACAGAAATTCTGGCATCCACACTCAGATAATCCTTCATGAGCTCCGCTGTTGGGCATTCCCCCTGGAACAGATAAATCTGATCTGACTTCTGCACACAGTTAACCATTCGGATGGTTCCTCCCTCAAAGGTATTGTCTGGGACCTTGCTGTCTGCAGTCTTATTTTCATCCTTATTCCCGTAAGAGGCATCATCATCCCCATGGGTCAAATCCTGATTTGTTGAAGGATTTTTAGGTGGTTTTTTATCCTCTCCAGGCTTGGGAGGTGTGACTGGGGGATCTTCTTTTTCCTTGTCATCATCATTTCCGTCCCCTTTGCCATCGCCCTTTCCACCATCTCCATTACCCGGATTGTCTCCAATCCCCGGAACAGGTCCGATTCCAGGCGGAGTCGAAGGATCACCATCGTCCTTTTGACCAACATTCAATACCGGTGCTGAAGGATTCTGGGATGGAACAGGGTTTTCCTTTGTTCCATTGTCCGAAGGATTTACCAGATTTGCAATGTTAATCAGCTGATCCTGCAAATCAGAATCGTCCTTTGACAAAAGCTCATCATCGCCCTCTTCCAGCTCCTTTTCCTTCTCATCATCCTCCGTGTTTTCTTCTATTTCCAGTCCGTCTGTGGCAGACTGCTTTCCATCAAAGGTCTTGTCCATATCCTCATTTTGAAAGGGAAGCTGATGATTTTCCTGTCCCCCAGGCGTAAATTCGTCCTTGTTCTTTGCTGCATTTACAAGCACGCCAACAAAGAGTGCCAGCACCAGGGCTGCCCCCAAAACAAGCCTTCCATTCCTTTTCATAAATTTAAAAATTAAGTCTTTCATCCTTTTACCTGCCCGATTCCTTAAATGCTGTTTTCAAATAGTTTTCCAGCTCTTTAAAATCAATTGGCTTCGTGATATGTGCATTCATTCCTGACTCCACACTCTTTCGCTTATTCTCCACAAAGGCATCTGCCGAAAGTGCAAAAATTGGAATCTGCTTTGCATCCTCCCGCTCCATGGCGCGAATGCATTTCGCCGCATCCCATCCATTCATCTCCGGCATCTGAATGTCCATAAGAATTGCGTCATAATACCCCGGCTTCGAGGCTGCAAACATCTCTGTTACCAGTTTTCCATTTTCAGCCACATCTATGGTAACGCCCTTGGACTGCATCATGCGTACTACAATGACCGCATTGATCTTCTGATCCTCTGCCATCAGAATTCTCCTGCCCTCCAGTGAAACAGCCTCATTTCCGCTCTCGACTGTTTCTTCCTCAATAATATCCTCTTTCTTCGCTATTGGAAGCTTCAAAAATACAGTAAAGGTGCTCCCCTTACCAATCTCACTGTCTACCAGAATCTGTCCGCCCATCAGGTGAACCAGACTGTCTGCAATGGTCATTCCAAGTCCGCTTCCGCCATACTTTCTTGCAATTCCACCGTTCTCCTGTTCAAAGGGCCGGAACAGCTTATGCAGAAATTCTCCATCCATTCCCTTTCCTGTATCCTTCACCTGCAGCATCCAGGAGGACTCCGTCTGTGTACTGTTCATCTGTCTGATAGTCAGAGAAATGGTTCCTCCCTCCGGTGTAAATTTGGATGAATTAGAAAGGAAATTGGTTAAAATCTGGGAAATACGCAGCTGATCTCCAAATACGAAGGGTTCTTCTATTTCAATATAATCCACATAAAAATCAATGCCCTTGTCTGCCATTGTTCCCTGAAACATATTTTCCAGCTTCTCACCCATGGCGCAAATATCAAAGGCCACGCTCTCCAGCTCCGTCTTCCCGCTCTCAATACGTGACATATCCAGAATATCGTTGATAACAGACAAAAGAAATCTTGACAGCTCCTCTGCTTTTCCAAGATAATCAGCCACCCGGTCCGCGTCCTTTGGATTCATCTTTGCCAGCTCTATCATACCCAGCATACCATTTAAGGGCGTCCTGATTTCGTGGCTCATGTTGGACAAAAAGTTTGTTTTTGCCTCCTCGCCGCGCTTTGCCTCCTCCACCATTTCACGCATCTGCTCCAGCTGTTCCTTCTCCTCTGAAACATTCCGCAAATGAAACAGCTCTCTGCCATCCTTACAAATAATCTCAATCCGAATCTGCAGCCCGCTTTTACTCTGGTAGCTCCAGGGAGCCTCAAAGCAAAATTCTTCTTTCCTGTCCCAGCTATGGTAAAGGGCGATAAATTTCTCCTTATCGCTCTCCGATAGACCTGCAAAAATCTGTGCAGAATCCATAAATATGTTCTCACCCGGAACCCCTGTGACCTGTTCCATGTTATCGCTGACCCAGACTGCCAGAAGCGTTTTTTCTTCCAGCAAAGCAAAAGCCTCCTTGCTGCTGCAGTTGAGCATTTGCAAAAAGGCGTTTTCGTTTTTTCTCGTGCCCGATTTAACCGCACTTCTCCTTTTGGAAAAAATGCATACACGAAACAGACCGTCCGCAAAGACGATCAAAATCAGACAAAGCAGAATTACTCCGGCATTCTGTTCTAACAAGTGCAGTAAAAGGTTCATGGCTTTCCACCCACTTCTTTCGTATATAGAAGTTATATCACAACTTTATAATGTTGCAATGAAATCTGTTACGATTTATAATGTGTTCGTGAACGGATGCAAAGGAGAAAACAGATGACAGAATCAATGACCGAAGGAAATCCATGGAAACTCATATTAAGATTTGCCCTGCCGCTGCTTTTGGGCAATCTGCTGCAGCAGACCTACAATATTGTGGACGCCGCCATTGTGGGAAAATATCTTGGTCCGGATGCACTTGCAAGCGTGGGGGCTTCCAGCAGCGTCCAGTTTCTGGTACTGGGTTTCTGTATCGGAGTATGCTGTGGCTTTGGCATCCCCATTGCCCAGCGCTTTGGTGCCGGGGATTACTCTCTGATGCGGAATCTGATTTTCCAAAGTGCTGTTTGCACTACTGTACTTGCCATAGTCTTAACCGTTCTTTGTTCCGTATTTTGTCCGCAGATTCTTCATCTGCTCTCCACTCCGGACAATATTTTCAAGGGTGCCTATGCATATCTTTTTCTTATTTTTCTTGGCATTCCCTTCAATCTGATTTACAATTTGCAGGCCGCTATATTGAGAGCTGTGGGCGACAGTAAAACACCCTTCCTTTTCCTGGCAGTTTCCACTGTACTCAACATTATTCTTGACCTGCTCTGTATCCTGGTTCTTCATCTCGGCTGTGCCGGTGCTGCCATTGCAACGGTTCTTGCACAGGCAATCAGCGGACTTTTGTGCTTGATTTATATTTTGAAAAAATGCCCGGACCTGAAGCTGTCCAAAGCGGACTGCCGCATTCATTCCTCCGGCATCTCCCTCCTGATTGGTATGGGTCTGCCCATGGGGCTGCAGTACTCCATCACAGCCATCGGCAGTATGGTCATGCAGTCAGCCAACAATGGCCTGGGAAGTATATATGTTTCCGGTTTCACAGCCGGTATGAAAATAAAGCAGTTTGCCATGTGTCCATTTGATGCCATTGCAACAGCCGTTTCCACCTTCTGTGGACAAAACCTCGGTGCCGGAAAGCTTGACCGTGTAAGAGGCGGGTTGAAAAGAGGCGTCTTTCTCGGTGTTCTCTACGGACTGCTGGCAGGGCTTATTTTGATTTTTGCCGGACGTACCCTGTCCCTTCTGTTTTTATCAAAGGGGGATGTGGCAGTATTGGATGCTTCTGCAAAATATCTGCGTTGTATGGGCTTTTTCTTCTGGTCTCTGGGCATCCTGAATGTATTCCGCATGACCACCCAGTCCATTGGCTTCTCCGGCCGGGCAATTCTGTCAGGTACACTGGAGATGATTGCCCGTATCGCAGTCAGCACTGTTTTTGTTCCGCTGTTCGGCTACACCGCCATCTGCTTTGCGGATCAGGCCGCATGGCTCTCCGCATGCTTTTACATCGTTCCAACCTGTCTGGCCTGCCTGCGCATTGCAGAGAAACGCCTGACTTTTTTCTTGACTTTATGAAACAGGTACTTTATAGTTGACTTTGCGGACAAGATCCGTCAAAAAATACAATGCTAGGGGAGCCTTTTTGGCTGAGAGAGTTGTTTTTCAACCGGACCCTCACTACTTGAACCAGGTAATACTGGCGTAAGGAAGCAGTTTTTATTAAAGAAATACCGATAGAAGTGTCAATTCTTCTTTGGCTTCTCCTTTTTTAAAAGCATTCTTTTAGTAGTCCCCTCCTAGGCATCCTAAGGAGGATTTTTTTATGTCAAAAAATTTCACACCCAAACGACTGGCTTTCTCTGCCGTCGCAATCGCACTGGCAACAGTTATCTCTGTTGTAATCAAAGTCCCTTCTCTTCCCAACGGAGGAAGCGTCACACTGTTCTCCATGCTGGTTATCTGTCTGATTGGATACTGGTACGGACCTGTGGTAGGAATCATCGCCGGTATCGCCTATGGTGTCCTGCAGTTCATCGTAGGACCCTACTTTGTACATCCGCTTCAGGTGCTGCTTGATTTTCCACTCGCTTTTGGAGCTCTGGGCTTCTCCGGATTTTTCTACAAACGTAAGCACGGTCTTATTCTGGGCTATCTGGCCGGCGTTCTCGGTCGTTTCCTGTTCCACTGTATTTCCGGTATCATTTTTTACACCACCTATGTGGGTGATTTTGGCGGAAATGTGGCCGCAATCTGGGCCGGAGTTCTCTACAACATGACTTATATTGTACCGGAGGCCGTACTGACCCTGATTTTGCTTGCCCTGCCACCCGTTTCCAAGGCTCTTGCCTATGTAAAAACGCTGGCAACAAACTAAAACAACAGAAGGACAGACGTAGTTTAAAACGTAGTTTAAAACGCAGTTTGAAACGCAGCCTAAACAACTATATTTAATCAGACATTATCGATGCAAAACTATTCTCTCCCCGTTTTTTATGATAAAATAAAAAAAATGAAGCTTAAAAGGAGGTTTTTCATGATTTCTGTCAGCCTTTGTATGATTGTAAAAAACGAGGAGAAAATTTTGTCCCGATGTCTGGATTCCCTTGTTCATCTCATGGACGAAATTATTATTGTCGATACCGGTTCCACAGACCATACCAGAGAAATTGCATCAAAGTATACCAGTCAGATTTATGATTTTGCCTGGACCGGAAGCTTTGCTGATGCCAGAAATTTCTCCTTTGAAAAAGCACATATGGACTATATTTACTGTGCCGATGCAGACGAGGTTCTGGACAATGAAAACCAGCAGCGCTTTTTATTATTAAAAAAAGGACTGCTGCCGGAGATAGACATTGTACAAATGTACTATTCCAATCAGCTGTCCTACAATACCATTTATAATTTTGACAAGGAATATCGACCCAAGCTCTTTAAAAGACTTCGTCCCTTTATCTGGGAAAATGCAATTCACGAGGGCGTCCGGCTTGATCCCGTCGTCTACGACAGTGATATTGTCATAGAGCACCGGCCTACAGACAACCATAAATCCAGAGACCTTGCCGCCTTTGAGCGTCTGATCAGGGATCATATCCGTTTGAATACAAAGCTTCACAATCTCTATGCCAGGGAATTGTTTATTTCCGGGGAAAACGATGATTTTATCCGCGCAAAGGAAGCCTTTCAGGAAAGTGCCTCCGATACAGCGCGTTCCCAGGACGAAATACTGGAAGCCTGCTGCGTCGTTGCCAAAGCAAGCCTGTTGAAAAGACAGTATCCGGACTTTTTCAAATACACCACCAAGGCCATTGCCTCCGAGGGCTGCAGCGAAATCTGCTGTCTGCTGGGAGATTATTATGCGGCAGGAAACGATTTGGAGGAGGCCTGTATCTGGTATTACAATGCAGCCTTTGAAACCGAAAGCATTCTGAATATCAAATACCACACCTCCATTCCACTGGCCGCCCTGGCCCAGTGCTACGATAAGCTGGGTGAGACAGACCTTGCCGCCAGCTACCGTCAGATGGCAAGTGATTTAGAGAAGGCAAAGGAATAAATCAGCACCTCTGCAACCTCCTGACCTGTAAGCCTTTCCAGGGCCTCTTTATAATAATCAAGCTGGGTCTGATAACGTTTTATCAGATCCTCTTTTTTTGCCACACGGTCTGTTTTGTAATCCAAAAGAGTCACTTTTCCATCACGAATATAGTAAACATCAATAATACCCTGAATCAGAACGGTTTCCTCCTTGGGGAAATCCGGATTCACTCTTCTGGCCGGCAGCTCCATGACAAAGGGCTGTTCCTTGAACAGCATGCCTTTTTCTGCTGCCTTCCCCATATCCACTGCCGCATCGCTCTGTAAAAATGAAAGAATTTTTTCTTCACTTACCAGCGCAATCTCCTGCTGGCTCATTGTCCGTTCTGTGAGTATTGCCGCCTCCTGTACCCTTAGCTCTTTCAACAGCTGTTCTCTGTTTTCGCAGGATAGAAATTTTTCAAAATCAAGCAATTCCAGAAGTCTGTGATAAGCACTTCCTCTTGTTGCGCCACCGGCTTCCTTCTTTTCCTTTCTAAATTCCGGAACCACTGCTTCCTCCCGCTCTGTCTCAAAAATCACCTGAGTCTGTTCGTCCTCGTGAAGTGCCGCCAGCTTCAGCTCAGATACACTGGTTTTGGTATATAACCCCTTTAAATTTTCATGGGGATAGGGAAAGTGAATCCGCTTTGACAGCTCCATGGCAATCTCTGAGGTTGGGACTGTGTTCCCGCTCTGCTGAAGGCTCTGTAGCAAAAGCTTTCGCCCGCCCTCTCTCTGAAGACTCTGCACCGCATCAGCAATCTGCAGATCGTCCTCATGATAGATTTTCATCTGTGGAAGCTTTTCTTCACAGTCCCCATAAAGAGACAATACCTCCATGATCATACGCATAAAACCGGAGGCGCCAAGTATGGCACCAGATCTCACTTTTCTTTCCTGCACTGCTTTTTCCAATTCTCCCAGGTTTCCGGCACGACAGTCCTCCTGTACCTTCTCCACATCATCCAATGTTCCTGTGAGAATCAGTTTTTCCTTTGCTCTGGTCATCGCCACATATAAGACACGCAGCTCTTCCCCTGTCTCATCCCTCTTCATTTTATCAGCCACAATTTTCTGCTTAATGGTCCTGCGAATCACACGCGTATCCAGATTGCGGTATTCCATTCCCACACCCATATCGGTATCCAAAAGCATGGAGCCGGTGAGATCCCTTCTGTTAAAACGCTTTGACAATCCAGCGACAAAACAGATTGGAAATTCCAGTCCCTTGCTCTTATGAATTGTCATAATGCGTACACTGTCTCCGTTCTCCTCACTGCCCTCTCCATAATCCACTTCATATTTTTCCAGCTGCTTCATGTAGCGCAGGAAACCAAAGAGTCCGTGCATCTGGCTGTTCTCATACTCCAGTGCCTTCTGTAAAAGCATCTCCACATTGGCTTTCCGAATGGCTCCCGCCGGCAGAGCCGTCACGTAGTCGAGGTAACGGTTTTCTCTGAGAATTTCATATAAAAGATCATGAACAGCCTCCGTTTTTGACAATGCCCGGTATCTGTCAAGCTTCTCCACAAATGCGTTTCCCTTTTCTGTTCCCCAGAGACAAAGCTTTTCATAAAAGGACAGGCTTTCCTGCTCTTCCTTCCTTATGGCACCGATACAGGCCAGTTCATTGTCATCAAATCCGCCAAAGGGAGATTTCAAAACCGCTGCCAGGGCAATATCCTGATTGGGATTTACAATCACCTCGATAAGCTTAAGGAGAATCTGAACCTCATTGGCTGAAAAGTAACCGGTCCTCGATGGTATACTTGCCGGAATTCCTTCTCTGACCAATACCTTTTGAAGCTCCTCCATCAGACCTGTGGTGGAACGCACCAAAACAACCATATCACTATAGTGAACGTCTCTTAGCCCACCGGCTCCATCCGCCACCAGTCCATCCTTCATCAGCTCTTTTATACGCTTCCCAATCATTCTGGCCTCACCCTCCTGATTAGAGAGCTCCTCCGAAGTATTTGTCTGCTCCTTTTTCTTTTCAAAAATTAAAAGCTCCGGTCTGAAATAATCCTGCTTTCCATCGGCTGCTTCCGGATATTCCGCCCCCACATAAAGGGCCGCATTGTCATCATAGGTAATCCCACCAACCTCCTGACACATCAGCGGATAAAACACAGCATTTACAAAATCCACCACCTGTGCTCTGCTTCGGAAATTCTGCTTCAGATCTATTCTTACATTCTGCTTTTTATCAGCCTGGTAGCGCGCATATTTTTCCAGAAAAATTTCCGGTCTGGCCATACGAAACTTATAAATGCTCTGCTTCATATCGCCCACCATAAAGCGGTTGGGTCTCTCTCCCCACTCTCTGGATATCACGGACAGCAGAAGCTCCTGCACCTCGTTACTGTCCTGATACTCGTCAATCATAATCTGCTCATAAAAATCCTGATAAAGTCTTGCCGTCCCCGTCGGTGCGCCATCCGCATCCACCAGAATCTTCAAGGCAAAATGCTCCATATCGTGAAAATCAATCAGTCCCTCTTTTTCCTTTTTTGCTGCAAATTCCCTCATGAAATCCAGTGTCAGATAAATCAGAGGCCGAAGTATTCTTCCCGCAGCCTGCATATCCTCCCACATCAGGGCAACATCCTCAAAGAAAAAGGTGTCCTTCAGATTTCCAACCTGCTTTTTGGCTTCATCACGGATATTTTTTGCCTGAAGCTTTTTTTCATCATCTGCAGTTCCCTTTCTGACTGTTGGCAGACGGTCAAATGTAATACTTAAAACAGCCTGGGCCAGGGCTTCGTAGGAATTCGTATTCAAACTGTCCGCAAGGCTCTGCCTTTCCGCCTCAAAAAGCGGAATATAAGCCTCCGGTCCCGCCCCCTCCTGACAGATTTCGATTCCCTTTGTATAGGAATCAACCAGCTCCTGAAGCAGTCTTCTTGCATTTCTTTCTCCCTCCTGAATAAAGGGAAGCATCAAAAACTCCTCCAGTGTTGCCGCTTCATAATCCTGCAGCGCTTCCCTCAGCCATTTTTCCGGCCAGGGGAGACTCATAACAAACTGATACAGTCTCTCTGCCAGATTCATAACCATATCGTCCCGTCCCTTTTTGGCAAAAACATCGCAGAGGTTGATAAAGTCCTCATCACTTCCCTCATACCACGTTGTTTTGGCGCAGGCGCGCTCCATGACCCGCTCCATGGTGTCCTTCGCCAGCAGCTGCATCTGCCCCGGGTCTCCAACGGAAAAGCCGGGATCAAGACCAATCTCCTGAAAGTGATTCATGAGAATAAAACGGCAAAAGCTGTCTATGGTTGTAATCTGTGCATGGTGCACCAGAATTGCCTGTTTTGCCAGATTCGTATCCTCCGGTGTATCCTGAAGCTTCCGTAAAATGGCATCGTGAATTCGTTCCCGCATTTCTGCTGCCGCAGCGTTGGTAAAGGTTACCACCAAAAGTCTGTCAATATCAACCGGGTGCTCTTTGTCTGTGATGATTTTCAGAATACGCTCTACCAGAACCGCAGTTTTACCGGAGCCTGCTGCCGCTGACACCAGAATATTTGCGCCTCTTTCATCAATAACTCTCTGTTGATCACTGGTATATTTCACTGCCATTTTACTCTACCTCCTTTCCGTCAGAAGCTTTCCCAAGCAGTTTTTTCATCTCTTCCTGTGCCTGCTCCTTTGTATACTCGCCGTGATTGCTCTCATAGCCCGGCATTCTTCCCTCAAAGCCGCAAATAGAACGGTACCCGCAGTAGGTGCAGGCGCTGAGCTCTCCATCATAGGGCTTCGCTTCAATATTTCCTTCTCTGATTTCTTTTCCTATCTCACTGATTTTCCAGCTGGCATACTCCCCGATCAAATCAAAATCTGCCCTTGGCGCTGTCTGTGATGACGCTGAAAGCTCACCGCTCTTTTTACGTTTGACCGGTATAACCTGGGATTCCTCCGTCATGGACGTATCTAACAGGGAAAGCACTTCATCCGACTCATTAATCAGTCCCTCCACCTTCAGCTTTTCATGCACCTTTTCCAAAATGACCTGCGGACCATCCCCTGCTGCTCCCTCCACCATGGGGTCCTCCAGCTGATAGTAAAGAATCGCAGCCGGAATAATCTCATCTCCCGGATGCAGCGACTTCTGCCTTTTTAAAGCTGCATTCATGTAAACTGCCAGCTGCAAATCCAGTCCATAAAAGAGCCGGACCAGATCAAACTGATGTCTGCCGGATTTATAATCCAATATTTTTACATAGGTTTTGCCGTCTACGGAGGCGGTATCCATACGGTCAATCTTACCATAGAGCTCTGCCCTGCTGCCATCAGCAAGGGTACTTTCCCCAAAGAAGGGAATCTCATAGCCAGCAGGCTCAAACACGCCCTTTTTTAATTGAAAGGACAGGGTATGCAGCGTTGTCTTAAGGATATTTTTTACCCGGTGAATCATTGCCTCATTTCTGGCGTTATCATACAGAATCGTTCCACCATAGGTAGCTGCAAATGCCTCCACCTTTTTCTCCACATAGGAATCCATAACATCCTCCGGGCAGGTAAACCAGGTATAGCCGCTCTCCGGCAGAAATTTTCCATATTCATACAGAGTCTCATGAAAAAGATTTCCCATATCCACGGATTCAAAGGAGAACGCTTCTTCCTCCTGCAATTTCAGCCCATATTTCAGAAAATGAGCATAGGCACAGGCCGAGAACTGCTCCAGCCTGCTGATGCTTGTGCGAAGTATCTCTCCAAACAGCGCCTTTGCATTTTCCTGTGAAATTGGAAGCGCCTCATAGTGATAAAATGCGGCTTCCAGAAGCTTTGAAAACTCCGGTGTCTGATAGTAGGTCTCTGCCAATCCAAAAAAGAGGTCTCTGTTGTCCTTGGTAAGATTTCCTGCAGCGTATTCCCGCAGAAGTCTGGCAAACAGAATCATTCCGCTCTCTCTGCTCTCCACCGCTTCCATCTGATCCAGATTGTCAATACAGGTTATCTCAAGACCCTCGTAAAGCTTTTCTACCGATCGGATTAAATAAGAAGGGCGGATGGTTTCACCTGCCATGTTGATTCTGGCATAGCTTAAAAAGAGCTTTTCAGCGGGCTGTGTCATATTCATATACAGATACATTCTCTCCTCAAACCCTTTTTGCCTTGGTGTGGGCGCCAGCTCAATTCCGGCATCCAGCAAAAATCCCCTCTCCAAATCAGAAAGCAGACCACCACTTCCGCCTCCTCCGGGAATAATTCCATCGTTTACCCCCAGAATAAATAAGACTTTGACAGGCTTCAATCTTGTTCGCTCCAGATCACCGGCCACCACCTGGTCAATACTTTGTGGCAGACTTCCCACCTTCAGCTCAGCAAAGCCGGCCTTAAGAATTTCTCCGTACTCTTCCAGTGGCATTTCTTCCTTCAGCAGCTCATAAATCTGATCAAACAATCCCATGACTGCTCCATAGACCTGCTCATACTCCCTGGCTCGTACCAGATTCCCCTGTTCTTTAAATTTCTCTGCCTGCCCCTTGATCTTTTGCTCAATATCCAGGCTGACGCAGATGTCATACAATGCCTCTGTAAAGCTCTCAGCTGTCTGTTTACAGCCCAGAAGCGGTGCAATGGCTTCCATCAGCTTCTGCCTCATCCCGTTCAGTTCTGTCAGATTTTTATCCGGTCTGACAAACATTTTTTCATAATTTCTTTTTCCGCGAATACCGAAGCGTTTTAGATACAGCTCAAAACCATCTATTTCCTCCTCCTGGAAATCCAGATAGCCTGTCCGCAGGAATACCATTACATTTTCATAGGAAAAATCGCTGGTGAGCATACGCAGCATACTACTCAAAAACACCATAAACGGATGCTTCAGCAGACTCACATTCTGATCCAGGAAAAGTGGAATCCCATCCGCTGCAAATCCCTCCTTCAGCAAATGCCCATAGGTCTGTAAATCGCCGGTAATGACTGCAAAGTCCCGATAGCTGTAATTCTTTTCCCGAATCAGTCTCCTGATTGCTCCGGTACACCAGCTAACCTCTGCCTTCGGGTCCGGAAGCTGCAGAATCGAAATATTTTTTTCCTCCTGCTTATCAGCTGATGCCTGATTCGCGTCGGTTGCTGCCTGTTCCATATCAGCTGATGCCTGCTCCAGAATCATCCTCGACTGCTTCATACGAAACAGATTCTGCTCCAGGTGGGAAAGCTGAGCATTATTTTCATAACGCCGAACCGGACGTTTCACAAGCTCAATATCCTCCCCGCGCACAGCCCCCACATCAGCCGCAAGCTTTTCCAGCTTATGATAGGTTTTTGCCGAAAGATAAAACAGAGATTCCTCACGGACAGCCCCGGCTAACTGTTCCCGGCTGTCGCCAATCAGTGTCACAATCATTTCCTTAGCATACTGTAAAAGCTCCCTCAGAAGCTGATCCTGTATTGGGGTGAAGCCTGTAAAGCCGTCAAATACAATCACACTGTCTTTCAGTATTCTGGAACGATGCACCTGCTCACGCAGAAGATCGACAGTTTCCTCCGTAGTAATGAAATGTCCTTTTATATATTTCTGGTATTCCTCATATAAAAGCTTTAAATCCTGCAGCTTTGCGTGAAGATTTCCCTTTTTCTCACTCAATTGAATAAACTCATCCATGTCTCCCGGCGCTATCCCATACTGGGAAAATTCCGAAATCATAGACTTTACCTGTGCAATATAGCCGACCTTCCTCATGTTGGCTCCAATAACCGTCAGCTTCTCTTCCACTTCCCCTGCGACACGGCGCAGAATCAGATTTTTGCCAGTGTCATCCAGCTTTGGCAGACTCTCGATTCCCATTTCCTCAAAAATGCGGTGTGCGAGCCTTGAAAAGCTTAAAACCTCCACATTCATAATTCCACCGCAGCTGGCCATATGGCACAAAACCTTCTGTGTCTGCATGGTAAACTGGTCCGGCACAATTATCAGATAATGGCCGCTTCTGTCGGCTTCTGCTCTTTTCAATATCTCTTCATATACTCTGGTGCTTTTCCCCGCCCCGGAAGGCCCGATACAAAAACGTAATGACATTTGTCTGCTCCTCTTACTTTCTTTTTCTATTTTCTAATATTGTGAGAGGTAAATCAATAGTCTGATGATTGATTTGTGGAATTAATTCAGTTTTGTACAAAATACATTTGAATCAGCCGTTCAATTTTTTCCGAATCAATTGGCTGGTCCTTTGTTTCAAAGCTGGTGATTAAATTGACTCCCAAAAAAATCTGATATTGACTATAAAGCTTAATCTTTGCCATCGTCTTTTCAAAGTAGACGGCATTGTCCATTAATCCAAAATGCTCGTAAAAAAAGATTTACTCTGTCTGTGGATGCATAATTGTGAAATCCGGATAAAGCGTAACGTCACCTAATTGAAGTGCACACTCGTATCGATATGGGATATGATTTAAGAACAGGGAATTGGCAATGATAACCTCTGATTTTGACCTGACAAATTCACCCTCCAGCGTCCTGTGAACCAGATGCTCTTTAAAATTTGGATTTTTTTCATATACCTGATTTGACCACTCACTTTTCATGTGCTCTTTTATCGCTTCACTCAGCAGCTCACCATATGCAGAATTTTCCGCAAGCATCTGTTTTCTTTTCACCTGCTTTTTCCCCAGGCGTTCCGTGATTTGTTCCATCAGCTTAAGCTCTGCTGCCTTTTCCTCTAAGCTTATCCGCTTATATTTACCTACCGCAAGGGCTTTTGCCATTTCGTAGTCCTTCCTGGGAATATAGGTTGAGCACTTGCCATCTGTCATATAATACTTTTTGTATTTACCATTATGGCAAACATACATATTGCCCTCCGGTAAATGCTTCAGCTCCTCCTCCAGCTGGCGTACTTCCTTTTTCAAAATCGGATATTTTTTGCACGAATACTCATATAGCATGCACCCGCCTCCCTTGTATCTCATATTAAATTAATTAAAAGTTGGAATAATTGAAGATTGTTCTGCATCGTTTTAAATTGCTGATTTAGAAACGAAAGAATTGTTTGTATTTAGAAAGTAAATTGACAATATCATATTTTTATGAAAATAGCAATTGTTTTACTGTAATTTTTTGTATTATTTTTTCTTAAGAGAATCATCTTCTGTAACATGTCCTGTGGATTCCGTTCCGCGAAGGCCACCTAATAGAGCTCAATTTCCTGTGCGCGCTCCGCGAATAGCTCATAACAAGCCCGATCTCCTGTGCACGCTCTTTGAATGACACATAACAAGCCCGATCTCCTGTGCGCGCTCTTTGAATGACACATAACAAGCCCGATCTCCTCCTGTGCCGCTCCGCAAATGGCATTATAATTGATCCCATTGGGCGCTGTAACAAATTTCTCTCTTCTACGTCCAATTTGGTTTACGTAACTTGTTTGCATAACTCATTTTTGCCAATTCTCACTATGAATTTGGACGCTACAGCAGGCTATCCTCTCCCAGCGTCCAATTTGCTTCGATATTTTTTCCGTCAGGCCTGTCTATATCTTCTCTACGCCCCAATTGATTTACATAACACCATTTTCAATATATTAGGCAGCGAAGGTACAGTGATTTTTATGATTCATCTACTTTCTCTCATCATGATTTCCCCAACAGAGCAGACAAAACATGCTTCACTTCATCCGTCTTCATTCACAAAAACCCCCGCCAGCTAATGCTCTGGCGAGGGTCTAAAAAGGATTTCAACTCTTCAACTCAAAGATTCAATTTGAATCCAACTCTTCAATTTAAATCCTACTTTTCAATTTCATCAATCTCTTTTACTTTTGCTGCGTCTTCCGAATTAAAGGTGTACTCATTACCAGGCAAAATGGCATTTAAGAGAATACCTGCGATAGCTGCAATTGCAAGAGAAGTCAATGTGATGGAGGTTCCGGCAATCGTGAAGGTAAGTCCACCGGAGAAACCAAGACCGCAGACAAGGATGACTGCTGCAATAATCAGGTTACGGGATTTTGTGAAGTCTACACGATTCTCAACAATATTACGAACACCGATTGCAGAAATCATTCCATAAAGCATGAAGCTGATTCCACCAATAATAGATGCTGGTAAGGAACCAATAATCTCAGCTACTTTTGGAATAAAGCTGAGCACTACTGCATAACCTGCTGCGATTCTTACGACACGTGGATCGTAAACATGACTGAGCTCCAATACACCGGTATTTTCACCGTATGTAGTATTTGCAGGTCCGCCAAACATGGCTGCAAGCGAGGTTGCAATACCATCACCGATCAAGGTACGATGTAAGCCTGGATCAGCCAGGAAATTCTGACCAACAGTTGCAGAAATAGCAGAAATATCACCGATATGCTCCATCATAGTTGCAAGAGCAATTGGTGCCATTACAAGGATTGCCGTAATATCAAATTTGCAAAGCTGGAAAGGTGGAAGTCCTACAAAGCTTGCAGATGCAACAGATGAGAAATTAAGAATAGCAGAACCATCAGGATTGGTGATTCCAACTGCATTCATAATAATAGCTACAACGTAGGAAATAACAACACCCATAAGAATCGGAAGAATACGGAACATTCCTTTTCCCCAGATGTTAAAGATAATAATAACTGCCAAAGCGATAATTGCAAGAATCCAGTTTGTGGATGCATTGCTGACTGCGCTTGGAGCGAGACTTAAACCAATACAGATAATAATTGGTCCTGTGACAACAGGTGGCAGGAAACGCATAACCTTCTGTACACCAACTACTTTGATGACTAAAGCCAATACAATGTAGAGCAGACCAGCTACTACAATACCGCCACATGCATATGGAAGCTTTTCTCCCATGGTCATATCGGCAAACTTTCCTGTATCAAGAGCAGCTACACTGGCAAAGCCGCCAAGGAAAGCAAAGGATGAACCTAAAAATGCAGGAACTTTAAATTTTGAGCACACATGGAAAAATAATGTTCCAAGACCTGCACAGATTAAAGTAACCTGAATGGATAAGCCCTCTCCCTCGAAATAAGTGTTAACAAGAATTGGTACTAAGATTGTTGCACCAAACATGGCAAACATATGCTGTAAGCCAAGGAGCATCATTTTTGGTACTCCCAGCTGTCTGGCGTCGCGGATTGCTTCTTTTTTGGTATCCACAACTAATTCCTCCCGTTCTTTATTCATTTTTGCTGCAAAAGAATCCTATAAAAAAGGTCTTCTTTCACGTTTCGCATTATCGTTACACATTTTAACACAATGCGACAGGATTTACTATCCTAAATTACTTATTCCCAGCACTTATTTCTATCTCTTATTTCTATCTCCTATTTCCATCCCATATTTCTATCTTTTGTTTCCGACACTTTCTTCTATCCACCCTCCGTAAAATTCTTTTCCTTGTATGTATCCTGCAAAAAGCTTAAAATAGAAGCATCAAAATACCCTGACACAGGAGGTTACACCGTACATGAAAGAAACCCTATACACCATTCCCCTGACCGATGCGTTCCATGCCGATGACGAATGTCCATTCTGCTACATAGAACGAAATGTGGAACAGGACCTGTTAGACCTGGTTCTGGGCTCCGGCTCTTCCTATATGGAAAGTGACATGCGTGATGCCACAGACAAAGCCGGCTTTTGCAGAGCTCATTTCAAGAAAATGTTTGATTATGGAAATACACTGGGCAACGGCTGGATTTTAAAAACTCATTATATTCAGATGAATCAGGAATTAAATGAACAGATCAGAATATTCTCCCGGGGAAAAACTTCCTTTATGAATAAATTAAAAAAGGACTCCGACAACCTCAATTCCATGGCTGCCTGGGTCAAAAACCGGGAGGAATCCTGCTATATCTGCAACAGCTTTAAAAAAACCTATCAAAGATATCTGGACACCTTTTTCTTTATGTATAAAAAAGATGGTGAAATGACAGAAATGCTGAAAAACAGCAAAGGTCTCTGCCTGCATCATTTCGGCGATTTGTGTGCCGCTGCAGATGAACAGTTAAATGACAAGCAGAAGGATGCGCTTTTTCCACTGCTCTTTGACCTGATGCAGAAAAATATGCTGCGCGTCGGTGAAGATGTTGCCTGGCTGGTGGAAAAATTTGATTACCGCAACCATGACAAGGACTGGAAAAATTCCAAGGATGCCATTCAGCGCGGAATGCAGAAGCTCTGGGGCGGTTACCCTGCTGATCCCGTGTATCAGCAAAATAAGTAAACCAGCCCCTTTTTTATCTTGAACTATTCAATAAAATTGGTTCTGTTCCCGGTCTCGCTTTTCGGAACCGGAATTCCATTCTGCTTACCAAGCTCAATACATTTTACAAGCCAGGCCAGATTTCTTGCTGCATTTCTCATTGTCTGCAGTCCCTCTGCGTCCCTGGAAACCTCCTCCGGAGTATTTCCGTGAACCATGGTCCAGTAGCTTGATGATGCAATCGGCATTTCAGAAATTGTAAAGTACTTCTGAAGCACGTCAATGCTTGCTGTGGTTCCGGCTCTTCTTGCAGAAGCAAGGGCGAACCCAGGCTTATGGGCAAAAGCGCTTTTTCCAGAGTAGAACATTCTGTCCAGTGCAGCAAGAATTCTGCCGCTTGGATGTGCATAGTAAACCGGCGTTCCAAAAATAAAGCCATCGCATTGGGCAGCCTTTTTCACTATTTCATTGATACAGTCATCGTTGAAAACACAGCCGTTCCCTGCTGCACATCCGCCACATCCGATGCAGTCACGAATTGCCTGCCCACCGAGCTGAATGAGCTCTGTTTCCAATCCCTCTTCCTTTAACACCTTCTCAGCCTCACAAAGTGCCGTGTAGGTGCAGCCGTTTGTTTTGCAGCTGCCGTTTAATAACATGATTTTCATAGATAATCCTCCTTTAAAAATTCTGGCTTTGTAAACCTCTGACGCATCATATCCAGATATCCGATTGCCTCAGATAAAACGAAATCAACATTTACAGCTTCATGCTCTACGGCCTCTTCCATCAGACCGCGGGTAACGTAATTCATGCTTCTGACCAGAAGCTCTGTATCAACCCCAGGCAAAATCCGCTCCATATCTGCTCTGTCATAAAGCTCCCGTATTGCCTTTGGCACCATTTCCACATATTCCCCAATCGCTGCCCTGATCTCCTCATCCTGTACAGAATGAAAGGTCAGAAGAAATTTCTGCATAAAGGGATAGTTACGTAAAAGTACCGCTCTTGCCTCCTCCACCTGGGAAAGCAGGATAAACAGATCCTTTTCTCTCAGAGGGACTGCCCGCTCCAATTCCATTGCCATGTATCGCGCACTGTACTCATATGCAAAAATGTAGGTACCGGCCTTGGAACCAAAATAATGAAATAGAAGGCCCTTTGAAATCCCCGCCTCTTTTACAATATCATCCGTACTTGCTTTTCCATAGCCATTTATCGCAAATACCTTTAAGGCCGCATTGATCATGCGATCCTGTTTTTCCTTCTTCAAATCAAAAAATTTGTCATTCATTGGTGTTTTCCCGCCTTATCAATCGAAAATAATCTTATCATAGCCCCAAAAGCAATGCAATATCTACTTGTTTTCCTGCGCGTTTTATTTTAAAATAGTAGAAAGGTAAGCATGATTTGGAAAGGAGTATTTCTACATGGCAAAAAAACTCAGGAATTTATTAATATTGGGAACAGCAATTGGTGCTGCGGCCGCTGGAACATATTATTACCTTCAGAAAAGGGAAGACAAATTTTTTGATGAGGATGACGAAGATTTTGATGATGATTTAAACTTCGATGAAGAGGAGGCCGATTTATCCTCCAGCCGCAATTATGTACCTCTGGACCTGGAAAAAGAGGCTGAGAAGACAGAAGCCGATAAAGCAAAAGCTGATAAAACAGCTTTCAATCCAGAGACCGAGAAAGCAACTGATTCTGTAGAAGAATTTTTCGACGAGGATGATGAAGAGGAAGATGTTTCTGATGAACCCCCTGTTGATGAGGACTAATACCTGCAGCTGACTACCGCTGTCTGCAACCACGTTAATCCCCCCCTTGCACTATGATAATTTTTATTATCCGGGCAGGGGGGATTTTTTAATGTTCCATGCAGCCCTCAGTCTCTGGACGCCCTCGATAATCTGTGTCTCATTCATTGCGGCAAATCCCAAAAGAATGGTTGCCTTTTCAGGTTTTTTCTCAAGATAATAGGCACTCATACCATAAATATTACACTCCTGCTCTCCGGCTGCAGCCATAAGCTCCTGCTCACTTCTACCCATCTGATCCTCCAGCAGAATATGAAGCCCCGCATACTCCCCTGAAATTTTAAACTGTGTGCGAAAGTCCTTTATCTGCTCCAGCAAAAGATCATGCTTATCCTTGTAAATTTTTCTCATTTTATTCAAATACCGCTCAAAGTGTCCGTCTGCGATAAAATGATATAAAATTGCCTGGTCGATTCGGGAAACGGTAGAGGACATAAAACCCAGCTTCCTCTCATAGATCTCCATCAGCTTTTCAGGAAGTACCATATAGCTGATACGGATGGCAGGTGCAATGGATTTGGAAAAGGTTCCAAGATAGATTACTTTTCCATTGGAGTCTGAGGACTGCAGCGATGGAATCGGTTTTCCACGATATCGAAATTCACTGTCATAATCATCCTCAATCAAAAAACGGTCTTCCCTGGCTCCAGCCCAGGATAAAAGATCCATTCTCCGTCCAATAGGCATGACAATTCCTGTGGGAAACTGATGCGAAGGCGTAATATAGGCAATATCGGCTGCACTTTCATTCAGTGCCTCCACCTGCATCCCCATCTCATCCATGGCGACAGGAATAACACTGTAGCCACCGGAGGTGAAAATCTGGGCAGCACGCTTATAGGTGGGATTTTCCACAGCCGTCCTTCTCTTTTCTCCAAGTATCTTCTGCAGCAGCAAAAGCAGATATTCATTTCCTGCACCGACAATAATCTGGTTAGGACTGGCTGATACCCCGCGGCTGCTGTGAATATAGCTGCATATTGCTTCCCTGAGGCGGAAATCTCCCTTCGACTCCCCCAGCTCAAACACCTCTCTCTCCTCATCCAGAAAAACGGACTTGGAGATTTTCTTCCATGTGGGGAATGGGAAAAAAGAAATATCTATTTTGTTAGGAGAAAAATCAAAGGCAGCCTGCTTTTTTGTTCTGGTTTCCCTCTGATACTGTTTGGTCGGAAGCTGTTTGTAAAGCTGGTTCATCTCACAAACAAAATAGCCCTTATAGGGAATGGATTCAATATATCCCTCCGATAAGAGCTGTCCATAAGCAAAATCTACCGTGCTGCGTGACACCTGCAGGTGCTGCGCCAGCGCACGGGTCGAGGGCAGCCTCTGACCCTTTGCCAGGCTGCCCCTCTGGATTTCCTTTTTCATGTAATTGTAAATCTGTAAATACAGGTGTTCCCCACTCTTTTCATTCAGAGGAATACTTAGTTCATTCATCAGACTCTGCTTCCTTCATTTTCTGGCGAAGAATTTCCTTTAAATCTCTGGCCTTATCCTTAATTCTGCTGTTGGCAGTTTTTGATAAAATAATGGCTCCAATCAGTCTCTCGGCATTTTCATACTCATTGAAAACAATCGAAAGAGTTGCCAGAAGGTAATCAACTGTCATCTCATCCATGCCACAGAGTGGAGGTCTTTCGTGCAGTCTTGCATCCATGAAGCCTTCATAGGCATTACGAAGGAACTGCCGCTCTGTAGCTGTATTTTCCCGCTTCTTTTTTTTGTAATCTTCCGTTTTCGGGTTGAGGACCTCATTCATCCCCCTCAACAGCCAGCCGGTTTTCAGGCAGATATAGGCTCTCTCACTGTTTTTTCCGTGTTTTACGATGGCATTTACAAGGGCAAGCTTATTTCTCTCCAGCGCCATTTCATAGGTATAGGTGGTCTGTGCTTCGTGCACTTCACGAACCTTATAGTTTTGTGCGATTTTTTCTCGGATATCCTTTTTCTGTTTTGGAGTCAGATACGGGAAATATCTTGGCAGTGCCGCATAGCCACAGTTTGGGCATGCAATTACATCATACTTCAGTACATCGATATTCTCATACCTTGGTCTGAGATCCATATCCACGCCAAGCGCTCTTGCTCTGCCGCTTCTTACAGTTTTACTTTTAAATTCCTTGTCGCAGATGGGACAGGTATAGCTCTTATCATAAAGCATATCCTCTTCCTTGACTTCGTTGTCCTTCGCTTCCTGGGCATTTTTCTCTTCCCTTTCACGGGAGCGCTGCTTTTCCTCATAAAGATCAAGGTCTTCCAAATCACCCAGACCCATCCCTTCCAGGCCAGATAATAATTTTTCCATTCTCTAATCTCCTAATCCCCTAAATTATTTAGGAAGCTTAAATGAGCTCTTTAGTGAAACGATTCTGTTAAAGACATATTTTTCTTTTGTTGTATCCTTATAATCCACGCAGAAGTAACCGTTTCTCACAAACTGAAAGCTGTCTAAAGCCTTTGCTCCTGCAATGGCAGGCTCCAGATAACAGTGCTCTAAAACAGTCAGAGAGGTTGGATTCAAATTGAGGCTTCCGTCCTCCTCATTGTAGACACCCTTTTCCTCATCAATAATATTTTCATACAGACGAACCTCTGCTTCTACCGCAGAATGAACAGGTACCCAGTGAATGGTTCCCTTTACCTTTCTGCCTGTAAAACCACTGCCTGCCTTTGTCTCCGGGTCATAGGTACAATGAACAACGGTGACCTTTCCATTTTCATCCTTCTCAAAGCTCTCACACTTTACAAAATAAGCATGCATCAGACGAACTTCATTTCCAGGGAATAAACGGAAATACTTTCTTGGAGGCTCCTCCATGAAGTCATCTCGCTCAATATATAACTCTCGCTCAAATGGAACCTGATGAGATCCCAATTCCGGATTCTCCATATTATTAGCAGCATCCAGCAGCTCGGTCTGTCCTTCCGGATAGTTATCAATCACCAACCTGATTGGATCAAGAATCGCCATCATTCTGGCTCTTTTCAGTTTCAAATCCTCTCTTAAGCAATATTCCAGCATTGCATAATCCGCAGAAGAATTTGCTTTTGAGATACCACAGAGCTCCACAAACATACGAATGGACTCCGGTGTGTAGCCTCTTCTTCTAAGTGCTGCGATAGAGACAAGTCTTGGATCATCCCAGCCATCAACAATGCCGTCCTCTACCAGCTTCTTGATATACCTCTTACCGGTTACCACATTGGTGAGATACATTTTTGCAAATTCAATCTGTCTCGGTGGTCTCGGATATTCCAGCTCTCTCACAACCCAGTCATATAACGGTCTGTGATCTTCAAATTCCAGAGTACAGATGGAATGAGTAATTCCCTCAATGGCATCTTCAATTGGATGGGCAAAATCGTACATAGGATAGATGCACCATTTATCACCTGTATTATGATGTGTCATATGGGCAACACGATAAATAATAGGATCTCTCATGTTGATATTGGAAGAGCTCATATCAATTTTGGCACGGAGGACCTTACTTCCATCCTCGTATTTTCCATCCTTCATTCCTTCAAAAAGCTCCAGGTTTTCCTCAATGCTTCTGTCAGAATACGGGTCCTTTTTACCGGGCTCTGTAAGCGTGCCGCGATATTCGCGGATCTGCTCTGCATTCAGGTCTGATACATATGCCTTTCCCTTTTTAATCAGCTTGACCGCTGCCTCATACATCTGGTCAAAATAATTGGATGCAAAAAAGAGACGATCCTCCCAGTCTGCACCTAACCATTTAATATCCTCCTTAATGGATTCAACGAACTCACTTTTCTCCTTGGTAGGATTGGTATCGTCAAATCTCATGTTAAATTTTCCACCATATTTTTTGGCCAGACCATAATTTAAAATAATACTTTTGGCATGTCCAATGTGGAGATAACCGTTTGGCTCCGGTGGGAAACGCGTATGAACAGTGTCATATTTTCCCTCAGCCAGGTCTTTGTCAATTTCAAGTTCAATAAAGTTTTTGGACACTGCTGTGCTCTCTGTATCCTCAATATTGCTGTTTTCCATGTTGTTATTTTCCATTTTTGTCTACTCCCGGACTTCGGCATGGGGATGTCGCTGTCGGCGGCAATGCCCTGATGCCTGATTTTTTTAACTGATTTACTTCCGTTTTATGCGATAAAAATAATTTTAGCATAAAGTACTGTGAAATTCAATTGCCCTGTTGCTGCTGCTTTTCCTGCTCCTGTTGCTGTTGCTCCTGCTTTTCCTGCTCCTGTTGCTGCTGTTTTTCCAGATACAGGTACAGATAGGCAACTCCCAGGATAATCACACCCACCACACAAAATACAAGAATGCGGACAGCCGGCTGCGATTCTCCAAAATCAAAGACTGCAATCTTAATGGCATCCATAAGCATCAGAATCAATCCATAGATACGGACGCCCTTGCTGCGCTGCCAGAAGCCATAACCGATTGCCAGAGCCGCAATCACCGCAAGCAGAATGCTGCATACAAACGGCAGATTTCTCTCCGACACCAAAAAGAGCCAGATAAAGCTCAACGCAGTAAAAATATGATAGGAACGAAATTTTTGGGTAACCAATACCATAAAAAGCAAGGCTGCTGCAAAAATATAGCCCACAATTTCCAATTCACTTCCACGCATGCCAAAGAGTACAATCAGCACACAGAACATGGTATAAATACTATCTGTGACAGCAAGCTCCTTAAAAAATCCCGCAAGAACCCTTGTTACGAGGAAAATTACAAGAGCCGCAATACAAAAATAAAGACTCATTCCATCGAAAAGACAGGCAAGCAAAAGATAGGATGCCCAAAAATAGAACGGAACAAACCGTGCCCACCTTTTCCAAAACAGAACTGTACACAGCATAGCCAAAACAGTCACTCCCAAAAACGCCCAGAGCAGGTAAGCTTCGCTGTATCCGATAAACAGAAGTAAGCCCAGGCTGATTACCATCTCGACAAGAAGGATAGCCCGGTTTCCACCACAGTCCTCATTTCTGAAGTAAAAGAGTGCTGACAGGACCAGATTCACTGCCACAAAAAGGTACATCGGCCAGGAGGGCAGTCCCGACATCCAAAGCAGTGAAGTCAGATACAGACTTAAAGCAATGGAAAAGCCATGCTGTACTGCATTGATTCCAATTTGTTTTTTTCTCACCGGATAGAAAATACAGGCAAGATTCATTAATAAAATAATCACGGCAGGAATCACAAATTCCTGTATGGTGGAAAAGCGATGCACCGGAACCAGCGAAACATAGCATCCAATCACACAAATCAGACGCATGACTCCCGAATCCCGCTTTCGGCTGAGAAACAGTGACAATCCGGCAATTAAAATTGTAATCAGAAGTGCCACCCAGCCTGGAAACACCTTCAGATATAGATAATTCAGAATCGTAGCCACATACAGGCTGCTAACTGACAGTCCTGTCATACAGAATGAAAATTTTTGATTTTTCTTTTGAAAAAACAGCTCTGAAACCAGAAGAATTGCACCTGCAATCAGATAAAGGAACATTCCCTGCAGCAGACTGTTCATATAATTGAGGCCAAGGGTAATAAAGGCAACAAGAAGAAAAGCAATACCAACCACTGCAAAAATAATGGAGCCTACCTTGAATTCAACGGTATTATTCACCTTCAATGGAGCCTTGCTCTTTTGCTCTGAGGGCGGAACAATGGCATTGCTCTCCCCAAACTGAATTCCACTTTCCTCAGTCCTGTTTCTGCTTTCCGGCAATTTCCATTCCGGCTGAGGCTCCCCCCACATCGCCGTTGCCGGCGGTATTGGCTGAACCGGCGGCTGTGGCATCGGCTGAACTGGCGGTATTGGTGCTGTCATATTCTTTCTCTGATACAGCACATAATTCTGCTCCACGCAGCGTGCTAACTGATCCAGCGATTTTTCCTGTTCAAGCAGCTGCATCCACGTCTGATCCAGATACTGTGAAAACTGCGGATCGACTGACTGCATTTTCAGCTGCATGATGCGGTTTTTTAACTCTACAACTCTGTCTTTCTCCATGCTTTTCCCCTTTTTTGCAGAAGACGAGGTCCAATTGCATTCCCCCATACATTTCTGATTCATCAATTTACATATTTATCTTCAAATTTGTCTCTGGAAAGCGGCTTGTCAAAATAATAACCCTGAACCAACCGAACCTTCATTCCCTCCAGCACCTTATACTGCTCTTTTGTCTCAATTCCTTCTACACAGATGCTGACCCCGATTGCGGAAGCAAGCTCACCTACCATCTTGATAAATGACTGTGAATATTCATCATCTGCCAGATCCGACACAAAGCTCTGATCCACCTTAATGACATCCAGTGGAATCTCTCTGATATGATTCAGGGAGGAATATCCTGTTCCAAAATCATCCAGTGCAATGCGAACGCCCAGCTCACGAATGGAATTCAGTATTTCCTTCATGCGGTCCATATCATTGATTGCAAGGCTCTCCGTAACCTCAAGTGTAAGATTTCTGGGATTGATTCCTGTATCATGCAGTGCCTTATGCACAACCTCCCGAATATCGCTCTGTAACAGCTGAACAACGGAAAGATTTACATTTACCTTATATTCCGGATGACCATTATCATTCCATTTTTTGCAGGCATAGCAGGCCTCTCTGAGCACATAATTTCCTATTGGTGTAATCAGTCCCAGATACTCTGCCAGTGGGATAAAATCAGAGGGTGGAATAAATCCCAGTGCCGCACTGTTCCAGCGAACCAGCGCTTCCGCACCGGCGCAGGGCGTTCTCGGCTTTTGAATATCAATGATAGGCTGGAAATAAACCTTGAATTCACTGTAATTGCCACTGGTGGCATCACGCATATTCTTTTCCATATCCAGTCTCTTGTTAGACCCGCCCCCCAAACCGGAGGAATACCTTGCGACACGGTTTTTCCCGCTCTTTTTCGCCTCATACATGGCAATGTCTGCTTTTTTAATCAGATCGGCCACATTTTCTCCGTCGTCCGGGAAATTACAGATACCCATACTCATGGTACAGTAATAATCCGCATCCTTTAAAAACCATGGCTTTGCAAAAACAGCCCGGATATCATCAACAATTGTTTCCATCTGGTCGTAGCTCTCCGGTGGAATAATAATGACAAATTCATCTCCACCCATACGATAGCAGGTTTCACTGATGCCCTTTATCCGTAAAAAGGCGTGGGATATGGACTGCAGCAGAACATCTCCATACTGATGCCCCAAACCGTCATTGATATGCTTAAAGTCATCCAAATCCATGTAAAGAAGTCCGCCGTGGGTCTTTTCCTGTTTTGTCTTGTCAATCTGAGCCGCCAGATCTCTTTCACAGCACATACGATTATATAAGCCCGTCAAAAAGTCCGTGTAGGCCTGCTGCTCAATTTTTTTCTGATATATTTTTTTATCTGTTATATCATAAAGGGCAAAAAGACATACCTTTCTTCCATCCACCCAGCTCATCTGAGTCTGATGCAGATCATAAAACTTCCCTTTTTCCTTATGGTTCAGTTCATAGAAGCCCTCTTTTAAAGCAAGCGGTCTTGCTTCCTTTAACAGTGTGTTCAATGTCCCATGCTTCAGCTCAACTTCAAAAATACTCTTCATCAGCTGATTGGCAAAAAGACACTCCTCTGTCTCAATATCCTTTACGTAAATGCAGGTTCCAACATTGTCCAGGATTTCCTGAAGGGAAGCATAGGAGCTGGCAAGAGAATTTTTCTGTACACGGCGCGCAAGAATACTCTGGAGAATCTTTGCCACATCGTTCATGAACTTGATATCCTCCAGCTGCCAGATACGCTCCTCCTCCTGCTCCTTGACGCAGAAGTACATCACCAGCTTCTGATTTACAAAAATTGGAATGGTAGCCAGTGCCTTCATCCGGTACTTTGTCATGCAGCCACGAACACCTGCAGACACAAGTGTTCCGGTGGAAATAATCTGCGGCTTATCAGACCAGAGCAGCTCATCTCTTTCCATGTTTCTGTCCTGTGGAAACTGGGAATACAGACCTTCCTTATCATAATGTGCAATCATATCAACATAATTCTGATTTCTGCACACCTGAAACAGGATTATCCCACTGACTCCCAGATATTCACCTGCAATGTTGAGAATTTTCTGTGCCATATCTTCAAAGCTTTCCTTGCTTTCCAGGTACTGCACAATTTCCGTAATAGCTTCTGTCCGCTTCAGTGCATGACTCATCTCAGTCTCTGAATATCTGCTCCGGCTGCTCTCTGCCTGTGCGTTGAAAAGTGCCGCACTTGCCCGAAGCATCTTGCTTTCCACCTCTGCCAGCAGATCCAGGGCATGGTAGAAATTTTGTTCAGGAATCCCCTCAATATCAGAATGAAACAGGTTTCCCTCTGTCACATCATTTAAAACACAACAAATAAGCCAGCAATTGTTTTGCCAGTTCTCATCCTTTACATAGACAGCTGCAATTTTCACATTATCATAATCTGTATCATCTACTACGATATCCTCCAGCCCACTTTCAGACACCCGTCTGTAAAGCTGGTAAAAATCATCCTCCGAGATGACTTCCATAATCTG
Organism: uncultured Lachnospiraceae bacterium; assembly: GCA_964619485.1. Taxonomy (GTDB): domain Bacteria; phylum Bacillota; class Clostridia; order Lachnospirales; family Lachnospiraceae; genus UBA2882. The sequence goes on along the minus strand of CAZUCI010000002.1, from coordinate 26,482 downwards.
CTTCAGATACCTTTTATCCCCGGTCATCTGTGTCAGCCGGTTCCCCTGATCATCTACACAATAGCCAAAAATATGGGTTAAGGTGCAGAAATAATCCTGCACCTTTTGTAATTCAGCCATATCAAAAAATTGTTGCATTTTCTACCCCAACCCATTTATTATTAGGCACTCGCCCTTTTATCTCTCATCAATACTGTAGTTTGGTGCTTCCTTGGTAATATGGATGTCATGTGGATGACTTTCCTTTAAGGATGCAGCGGAAATTTTCACGAACCTTCCATTTTGCTTTAATTCCTCAATGGAAGGAGTTCCACAATATCCCATACCGGAGCGAAGACCGCCCAATAGCTGGAATACCGTATCCTCCACACTGCCCTTATAAGCAACACGGCCCTCTACGCCTTCTGGAACCAGTTTCTTGGCATCAGTCTGGAAATAACGATCCTTTGAACCGTTTTCCATGGCGGCTATAGATCCCATTCCACGGTAAACTTTGTATTTACGTCCCTGGAACAGCTCATAGTCGCCAGGTGCCTCATCACAGCCTGCAAACATAGAACCCATCATGCAGACACTGCCACCGGCAGCGATTGCCTTGGTGATATCTCCTGAAAATTTGATTCCACCATCAGCGATAATTGGAATCCCATACTCTTTTGCTGCAGCATATGCATTCATAATAGCAGTGATCTGTGGAACACCAATACCGGATACGACACGTGTTGTACAGATAGATCCAGGTCCAATACCAACCTTGATACAGTCTGCACCTGCCTCAATTAATGCCTTTGTTCCCTCTGCAGTAGCAACATTACCGGCAATAACCTGAAGCTCTGGATATGCTTCCTTAATCATCTTTACACAGTTCAAAACGTTCTGTGAATGTCCGTGAGCGGAATCCAGAACAACAACATCAACCTTTGCCTCAACCAGTGCCGCAACACGCTCCAGGCAGTTTGCTGTAATACCAACACCGGCACCGCATAACAGTCTTCCCTGCTCATCCTTTGCTGCAAGAGGATATTTGATAGTCTTTTCAATATCCTTGATGGTAATCAGACCCTTTAAGTTAAAGTCTGCATCAACGATAGGAAGCTTCTCTTTTCTTGCTTTTGCCAGAATCTGCTTTGCTTCCTCCAGGGTAATTCCTTCTCGGGCAGTGATTAATCCGTCTGAAGTCATGCTCTCTTTGATTTTTTTGCTGTAATCTGTCTCAAATTTCAGGTCACGGTTGGTGATAATTCCAACCAATTTCTTTCCCTCTGTAATAGGCACACCGGAAATGCGGAACTTAGCCATAAGCTCGTCTGCATCCTTCAATGTATGTTCAGGAGTTAATGAGAATGGATCTGTAATGACACCATTTTCAGAACGTTTTACCTTATCTA
>CAZUCI010000002.1:17386-25084 GCA_964619485.1 uncultured Lachnospiraceae bacterium | reverse complement strand
GCTCAATTGTCATATTCTTGTGGATAATACCAATTCCGCCCTGTCTTGCCATTGCAATCGCCATGCGGTGTTCTGTAACTGTGTCCATTCCTGCGCTCATCATAGGAATGTTCAATTTGATTTTCTTGGTTAAGTATGTGGATAAATCAACCTGGTTTGGAATAACCTGTGAATATCCAGGAACTAATAATACATCATCAAATGTAATGCCTTCACCAATAATCTGACCCATTTTTCCTTTTCCTCCATTTTAATGTTTAATCGTTGTAAATGCTTCTTGGCGCGCATGTACGAAGCGCAGCAATCAGTTCCTCTGTGGTATCAATACAGATTCGCTCTTTTCCTCCAAATACCAGCTCATAGGGGTTGCCCTTGTCCAGCCCTGAAGAAAAATCTCTTGCCTTGATCCGGTCATATCCACCCAGTCTCTTTGCTCCCTTCGGTGCCATGATGGTAAGATTTGCAGCATTGTATGTTGCGAGCTTCTTACGGGAAGTCTGGTTTTTGATTACGTCGATGGATAATTCCTTGTCCAGATACAGGTACTCATATTCAATATGAAGATTTCGTGCCACAAAATAAGCAGCAACCTCCACGAGAATGCCCGCCAGTGTAATCAGCAGCTGGGAAATAAGTCCAACTAAAATCAGCGCGATTCCTCCTACTGTCAAAAAACAGCGAACGAAATTTAACAGGTTATTTTGCGGTCTCTTTACCAACAGTTCTACATAAGTATCATTCATGAATATGCTTCCCTTCTCTTTAGGCTATATGAATTTATATTATTACATTTCTTTTGATATTTCAAGTTTTTCCACCGGTTCAGGATAAAATTGTCATTGACACAAAAATACTCTGATAATAAGATACTGTTATATGTAATTAAAAATAAGCCGTTCATATGAGAGATGAACAGAAATGAGGATGAAATGGAACAGCGCGAGACACTGGGCTCCCGTCTTGGCTTTATCCTGCTTTCCGCAGGATGTGCAATCGGAATAGGAAATGTGTGGAAATTTCCTTATATTACAGGATTATACGGCGGCGGCGCCTTTGTACTTGTTTATTTATTCTTTTTAATTATTATGGGTGTTCCCCTTATGACCATGGAGTTTTCCATCGGCCGTTCAAGCCGGAAAAGTCCGCTGCTGTCATGTAAGGTGCTGGAAAAGCCCGGACAGAAGTGGCATCTTCATGGCTATATGGCTCTTGCCGGAAATTATCTGCTGATGATGTTTTATACCACTGTTACAGGCTGGATGCTTCATTATTTTTATATGACAGCCATCGGCACCTTTTCCGGAACCGATGTGGACCAGGTAAAAACAATCTTCTCCGACATGCTCACAAAGCCAGGCAGCATGGTATTATGGATGGTCATTGCCGTTATCGGCGGATTTGCAGTCTGCTCCCTTGGTGTTCAGAAGGGTGTGGAAAAGGTAACCAAGGTGATGATGATTGCCCTCTTATCCCTGATTATGCTATTGGCAGTGAACAGCCTGAGACTGGAAGGCGGTATGGAGGGATTAAAATTCTACCTGCTTCCCGATTTTAAACGTATGTATGATATCGGTATCGGTGCCACAGTTGTTGCCGCGATGAATCAGGCCTTTTTCACTCTGAGCATTGGCATCGGCTCCATGGCAATTTTTGGCAGCTATATCGGAAAGGAGCACACTCTTTTGGGAGAATCCCTGCGTGTTGCTTTCTTAGATACTTTTGTTGCTATCTTTGCAGGACTGATTATTTTTCCTGCCTGCTCCGCCTTTGGAGTTAATGCAGACAGCGGCCCAAACCTGATTTTTATTACCCTGCCTAATATCTTTAACCATATGGCTGGTGGGCGCATCTGGGGAAGCCTGTTCTTCCTGTTTATGGCCTTTGCTGCTCTTTCAACTGAAATTGCCGTGTTTGAAAATATTATTTCCTGCTGCATTGATCTGGCAGGCTGCAGTCGTAAAAAAGCATCCATTATCAATATTTTCCTGATGATTATTCTTTCTCTTCCATGTGCCCTGAGCTTTAACCTGCTCTCCGGCATCACCCCCTTCGGCGCAGGAAGCAATCTGATGGATCTGGAGGACTTCCTGGTAAGCAACATCTGCCTGCCTCTTGGCTCTTTTGTATATCTGCTCTTCTGTACCCGCAAAAATGGCTGGGGCTGGGAAAACTTTATGAAGGAATCCAACACAGGAAAAGGTGTCAAAACACCAAACTGGCTGCGCATGTATATGACTTACATTCTTCCACTGATTATTCTTTTGATATTCTTCATTGGAATTAAGGATAAATTCTTCTAAAAGCAGATTGTTCTTTCCCTTAGAATTTCCGCAGAACTAATCTGTTTGTGTGGAAGCATTGTCAATTTGAAATTCAGACGCTGTTCTCTCTCCGACGAGAGACAGCGTCTTTTTCCATTTTGCAAACATGCTTCCCCCTGCAATAAGCACTCCAATTGCAATGATAATGATCAGGCGGCGAAACCAGATGCGTTTTTCCATATTCTTGCTCCTTGATACAAATTTCTTATTTTGCTTCATTAGCTTCTTTCTTGTGCCACTATCTATTTTGTGCTCCAGGTCCTGCATTATGTAAGCGTTCTTTGATTTTCCTCTTTTTCTCCGTGTCCACTGTATGGAGTACATTATAATAGGGTATTTTATAATTATGTTGGATAATGTTATGATGGATAATGTTATGTTGGATAATTTTATGATGGATAATGTTGGCGGGGCACAGATTATCCTAAAAGCACCTCTTGTGCCCCGCAGCATCGCCGAAATTAGGTTTACATAACTCTTTTCGGGCGCAGAATTGAAGAATTTATGTCCTTATGCCCCGAATTTGAGTTTTAACGGGGCATAACATAGGAAAAATAAGCAACATTATGCCCTCGCCCTAGAAAATTTTTATGATATATCTTGTCGCAGTCCTGAGCCAGAAACGCAAATTATATTTGATAAAATAGTTCCTACAACATAAAAAATGCAAAAAAACTCCACCGTTAGCGGTGAAGCTTTTTTGTATAAAATCTTAATATAGAATGTTTTCTTACAACAGCTCCTTCAAAATCTGGTTAATCAAAGCTGGATCTGCTTTGCCCTTCATAGCCTTCATGGTCTGACCAACCAGGAAGCCAATTGCTTTTTCCTTGCCATTGTGATAATCCTCTACAGACTGTGGATTGTTGGCAACAATTTCTTCGATGGTCTCTCTGAGAGCACCCTCGTCGTTTACAGTCTTAAGACCTTTCTCATCAACGTAAGCAACAGGATCAACATCCTCCTCAAACATAACCTCAAAGACTTCTTTGGCAACAGAGCTGTTGATTTCTTTCTTTTCTGTCATCTGAATTAAGGCAGCCAAATGCTCTGGTGAGAAGCGGATATCTTCCGGGTCCATCTCTTTTTCTTTCAGGAGACGCATAGTTTCAACCATAAGCCAGTTGGAAACCTTCTTTGGCTGATTGCAGATTGCAACAGTCTCCTCAAAAATGTCAGCCAGATGCTTGGAACCGGTAATAATTTCGATATCATATTCCGGAATATCAAACTGTTCTTTGTAACGGGCCATTTTCGCATCGCGGAATTCCGGCTCTTTTGCCTTGATAGAATTAAGTAACTCTTCACTGACAATAATTGGAACAAGGTCTGGGTCTGGGAAGTAACGGTAGTCCTTTGCATCCTCTTTACTTCTCATTGCATAGGAAGCTTCCTTGGTATCATCCCAACGTCTTGTTTCCTGAATAACCTCTTTTCCATCTTCAAGCAGGTCAATCTGTCTTGCTCTCTCACCTTCAATAGCATGGGTGATGGATTTAAAAGAGTTTAAGTTCTTCATCTCAGTTCTGGTGCCAAATTCCTTTGCACCAACCTCTCTGATGGAAAGGTTTACATCGGCACGCATGGAGCCTTCCTGCAGTTTACAGTCAGAAGCACCAAGGTACTGGATTAACATACGAAGCTTTTCAAGGTAAGCAATAACTTCCTCTGCACTTCTCATATCAGGTTCGGATACAATTTCAATCAGAGGTACACCGGAACGGTTGTAATCAACCAGGGAAGCACCCTCCCACTCATCATGAACCAGTTTACCGGCATCCTCTTCCATATGGATTTCATGGATACCGACTTTCTTGGTTCCATGCTCTGTCTCAATTTCCACATAGCCATTGCGGCAGATTGGAAGATAAAGCTGAGAAATCTGATAGTTCTGCGGGTTATCAGGATAAAAATAGTTCTTACGGTCAAATTTACAATTTCTGGTGATATCACAGTTGGTCGCAAGGCCAACACCAATCGCATACTCTAACACCTGTTTATTTAAAACCGGAAGAGAACCTGGCATACCGGTACAAACTGGACAGGTATGTGCATTTGGTTCTGCACCAAAGGCTGTGGAACAGCCACAGAAAATCTTTGTCCTGGTAGCAAGCTCTACATGGACCTCTAAGCCGATGACGGTTTCATACTGTTTTGCCATTTATTTGTCCTCCTTTCCCATTTTAAAAGCACCTCTTGCCTGCTCGTAAGTATAAGCAGCTCGAATTAAGTTCTTTTCTTTGAAGCAGTCACCAATAAGCTGTAAGCCAATTGGAAGACCGTTTTTGTCCACACCACATGGAAGACTGATACCAGGAAGACCTGCGAGATTAACTGAAATGGTATAAATATCACTTAAGTACATCTTGATTGGGTCGCTCAGTGAGGAGCCAATAGCAGGTGCGGTAGTAGGTGCACATGGACAGAGAATCATATCATATTTTGCAAAAGCATCATCGAAGGCTTTTTTAATCAAAGCCTTTACACGAAGAGCTTTCAAATAATAAGCATCATAGTATCCGCTGGATAAAACGAAGGAGCCAAGCATAATACGGCGTTTTACTTCCGGTCCAAAGCCTTCTGAACGGCTGTGCTTGTACATCTGATGAAGTTCCTCACAGTCCTCTGCGCGGTAACCGTATTTCACACCATCAAAACGCTCCAGGTTAGAGCTTGCTTCTGCTGCTGCGATGGTATAGTAAGTAGGAATTGCATACTCAACTAAAGAAAGATCAAATTCCTCAACGATAGCACCTTTGGATTTTAACACCTCTGCTGCTGCCAGAACTTTTTCTTTGACTTCAGCATCCAGACCTTCTCCAAAATAATCTTTTGGAATACCAATCTTCATACCTTTTACATCATCAACCAGTGCAGAAGTAAAATCGGTATCCTCACGCTCCACACTTGTGGAATCTTTCACATCATGGGATGCAATTGCCTCAAGAATGGTTGCACAGTCGGTTACGTCCTTGCATAAAGGTCCAATCTGATCCAAAGAGGAACCATATGCAATCAAACCATAACGGGAAACAGTTCCGTAGGTAGGTTTCATACCAACCACACCACAGTAGGATGCCGGCTGACGGATAGATCCACCGGTGTCGGAGCCCAATGCAAAGAAGCATTCCTCTGCCGCAACTGCTGCCGCAGAGCCGCCTGACGATCCGCCAGGAACATGCTCCGGATTCCATGGGTTTCTGGTCAGACCATAGGCTGATGTCTCAGTGGTAGATCCCATTGCAAACTCATCCATGTTGGTTTTTCCTAAAATAACAGCGCCAGCTTTTTTCAGATTCAAAACTGCCTCTGAAGAAAAAGTAGGAATAAAGTTATTTAAAATCTTAGAAGAACAGGTAGTTAACATGCCTTCTGTACACATATTATCTTTGATTGCAACAGGAACACCGGCTAAAGGTCCGTTCAATTCTCCTGCTTCGATTTTTTTCTGAATTTCCTCTGCTTTCTTTAATGCGCCCTCTTTATCAAGCGTCACATAACAATGCAGCTTCTCTTCGCTCTTGCCAATCTGTTCGAGTACTGCCTTTGTTGCTTCCACAGCAGTGGTCTCTCCCGTTTTAATTTTCGCTGCGAGCTCCACAGCGGTATAATCTAATAAACTCATCCGTGGACCTCCTTAAAATGTGCTTGGCACTACAAACATGCCATCTTTTTCTTCCGGTGCGTTTTTCAGTATATTCTCTCTATCATCTCCATTTGTCACAATATCCTCACGGAATACATTGTGAACTGGGAAAACATGACTCATTGGCTCGATACCTGTTGTATCTAATTCACCTAATTTGTCAATGTAATCCAGCATGGAAGCCATATCCTTTTTAGCCTGTTCCTTTTCCTCTGGGGAAAGCTCCAGTTTAGCAAGGATGCCTACGTAATCAATTGTTTCGTCAGAAATTACATTTGCCATCTCATTTCGTCCTTTCTAAAAATACATAATACCCCGGAACAAAACACAGTATGTCCCGGGGGCCAATCTTCCCAAATATTAGCATATTTACTGCGGTTTTGCAAGGCTGTCAGGGTCTTCAATTACATCTTCAATTGCATGTTCTTCCATTGCATGAACATGAAATAAAGATTCTCTCAGCGCTGTCTTTATACTTTTTCTCAAAATCACAGACTTTTGTGGATATCGAGAATTTTATTTGTATAATCTCTGATCAAAGCAACAGATTCCTTGAATTTGGTCAGCTCACCGGGTGTCATATGAATTTCCAGAACATCTGATGCCCCAGTGCGGTTCAAAATAGTTGGAACACCGGCATATACATCCTTTTCACCGTACTCGCCCTCCAGATAAGTAGAAACAGGAACAATTCGATTTTCATCGTTCAAAATCGCCTTGATAATTCCTGCACAGGTAGTGGCGATTCCATAATAAGTGGTTCCCTTACGATTAAAGATTTCCCAGCCTTCCTGAGAGGTCTTGTATACAAGTTCATCGAAGTTAACGTCGCCAACCAGCTCTTTATTATCCGCAACCACATCATAAAAAGGCTTGCCTGCGACAGTGACGGTAGACCATGGCACCATCTGGGAATCTCCATGCTCTCCCATGGAATAGGCATGTACACTTCTTGGATCTACATGTACTAACTGAGCGATAATATTCTGAAGTCTCGCAGAATCAATCGCTGTTCCGGTTCCAATAACCTGATTCTTAGGAAGTCCGGAAAGCACGTGAACGTAATGTGTGATAATATCAACCGGATTGGAAATCACCAGAAAGATGCCGTCAAATCCGCTTGCCATAATTGGGTCAACAATAGACTTGCAGATTTTCGCTGATAACTCCAAAGTATCCAGTCTGCTCTGTCCTGGTTTTGGTGGTGCTCCCGCTGTGATCACAACGATATCCACATCTCCACAATCCTCGTAGGCTGCTGTCTTCACCTTCACATTTTTATTTAAATACTCGATGCAGTCCTGTAAATCCAGCATCTCCCCGTAGGCACGCTCCTGATTGATATCAATCATCAGAACCTCATCACAGATTCCCTGTGTAATCAGGCTGAATGCTGTCGTTGATCCAACTAATCCACAGCCTACAATCGCTACTTTTCTCTTTGCTATTTCCATTTTGGTCTTCTCCTTATTTTTTTCTGTCCATTAAGTCAAAAAAAGCGGGACACATCAAAATTGCATCCTCGCTTTTCTCATTATAATCCCTATGAAAATTATTCGTCAAGAGAGTTCGTTTTATTCATACCTATTCATATCCATTATTCATATTGATCAAGTTTTTATACCTCGATCTCATCAATCATTTCCCTGGGCAATTCTGCAATCTCTGCCGCTTCTTCCTTGGAAAAGCCTTTCTTCTGTATCAGGTTTTTGAATACATGTATGGCATTTT
>CAZUCI010000002.1:0-17286 GCA_964619485.1 uncultured Lachnospiraceae bacterium | reverse complement strand
CATTTACCAGCTCACTCATCCTTGCATTCTGCGTATACCTCGTGTGATATACCTCATTTACCAAGGGAATCCGCAGCTCACCGCAGTCCACGGACAATGTTCGAAAAACGTCATCATACGGAGTGGCTTCATCCTGTTCAGGAAACGTATACTTACTGTTTTCATTTTTTTCTTTTGAAAATGCAATGCTCATTTTCCACCTTCTCGGAGACAAGAGCAATGCAATACATACTTTATTATTGACATACTGTATGCAAAATAAGCCTGATTTTCACATGGCTCTTTCGGTCTTATCCCCTATTTACTTGTATTCATACGGGGATTTGTGACCGAAATGGCCGAGATGTTTCCCAGATATGTAAGGTTATTATACTGTTTTGTTTTTCGTCTGTCAATATTCTTTTTACTATTTATTTAAATATACTTTAAGTTATTGTTTTGCAATTATTTTTGATAAAGTGTCATATACTAATGATGTTGGGGTCGAAACACAATGTTTCGACCCCAACATCATTACTATATTACTATATAAAATTAAATCTCCGCCTACATTCACATTTTTCGAAGAAACCGTAACCGCATTCCAACAGTCATCAGTCATTTCAATAGGACTAATAATAAAATTACCACCTATGTCTATATCTTCTACAATATCAATACTCTCACAATTTGTTATACTTCCTCCAAAATAATGATTTGGGAACTGTGTCTCATTGCTAATGGAAACCATTCCACTAATATGGCTTTCCCTGTCAGTAATAATCTTTCCAGTCACACAACATTCCTCTTGGAAGAAAACGCCCAAACGACTTCTATTGGTAACAGTCATATTTTTTAAATGCGAACCCTTCTTTGCAGATCCTGGCATCCAAACTTTCTGCTCCTTATCTCCACTTAAAATAACTGTATGATTTCCCACCGCGTTAAATCTGCTCTCTATATCATTTCCATCCTTCCGCTTCTCTTCCTTTTGAACAAAATCACCCTTTACCTCCAATATTCCATCAGACAATTCACTTTTTAAGCGTTTATTTTGACTTGCTGCATCTGATTCTCCACAATCCATATAGAAAACTTCATCAACTAATATGTAGTCTTCTGGATTTGTCATATTTAAACATCCCTGAGAAGTTCCTCCCAACGGTTTTTCCCATATCTTATCCGGATCGCCGAGATAATAACCGCCATGAATGATTAAATCTCCCTTATTTATATTAACTCTTCCTCCTATTTGAATTAAGTCACCATTAATAATCAACTTTTTTCCATTAAGATTTAATTCCCCATCACAAAATACTACATCTTCATTGATTACAGTATCCTTCGTTAAGATATCTCCCTTTAAAACGGTCTTTCCAAAATAGGAGTAGTAACAACCGTTATCAACAAATGTATTACAGGATATTTTACTATGAAAAAGAACACCTTCCGGACTATAGTTTTCTAATACTACTGAATTAAAAAAAACATTATTATTCAGCCAAACAGACTGTCTTCCCTTTCCCCTTAAAATTAATTTTACCCCTTGATATTTTGCTTCTGATTGAATAGAAACATCTCCACATAATACTAACGTTCCCTTAGGCGTATCATAAATGCTTTCTTCAATGTGTTCAATGCTGCATTCTCCATTTATCTCAACGTATCCTCCCTCTTTAAATCTAATTTGGCCTTTATCATTATATGTCCTAAAATCTCCATCTACTTTCATTTTTCCACTAACATACAACACATTGCCTAGTTCAACACTTCCTCCAATCTCTATACTTCCATTTAGATTAGCATCATAACAGATTCTAATATCACCACCATAATATCCCTTTTGGGATTTAATTAAAGAAGAGAGCATAATTTCTCCTTTTATGTGTCCCTCCCTATTTGAATCAATGTTCCCCTGTACACATACATTTCCTTCTATGAAAACTCCACCTTCAGAAACGTTTGTCACCTCAAGATTTCCAAGTAAATTCATTACCTCTGATTTTTCTGTTTCAAAAAAATGAATTTTCTGTTCTTCACTTCCGCTAATAATCATATTAGGATAAAAACTACCAGAGTCATAAGACAGCTCTTCTATTGTTTGTATAAAGTCACCTTTTAATTCTACTTTTCCTCTATATCCGATATAAATTCCATTGTGAGTACTTTCATACATATTTCCTTTTACTAAAAGATAATCTGTTTCATTATTCATTGAAATATTGCCTTCGCTAATTCCCCACAAATATGTTCCATTCTCCGATACCGTCCTACTCTGTATACGAAAATCACCTTCAATTACTGTATTACCCCTTAAATCGACCTCTCCATCTTCTTGAATATAGTCTCCTTCTACTTTTAAAATACCATTCCAAACTAAAAGTGAACCACCGGTTTGATATATATCTCCATAAACAGTCAACTTATATCCATTTAAAACGAGCATTCCACTTCTAATTTCCAAATTATTAATGCACATATCATTCCCTAAAATATATCTCTCCTCAATCACCAGATCCTCATAGCTTTGCTCCGCCTCACCCGTTGTCTCCAAAACCTGCGGCTGCATATTTTCCTGTATTTGAACTGCCTGAGGTACGCCAGACTTTGTGGAACCACTGACCGTCTCTTCCTCGATATCTAATTTTTCATCCTGCCTATCTGTGTTGCCTTCTATCGGTTCCTGTTGTGCCGCCTGATCATTTTTTAAAGCTACTGTTGCAGCCTCTACTGTTACAAAATCGCCAAAGGGCAGCATACACATAATCAATAAAACCGCTATACCTCTCTTGATACCTTCTCTTATCCTTTTATTCACTGCTCTGTATCCTCCCCTTTATCCGTTGTATGACTCTTTTTATGCTTTCCTAAAAGCATGCTTCCTGCTGCTGTTCCTCCAAAAATTCCTGCTGTTAATATCCATCCCCATATATCCGAAATTTTCCCGGCCTGCTGCGTATCATTCTGCTCCTTCTGTGTGTTAAACGAGTTGTCGCTGCTTTCCTGCGGCAATCCACTTTTTTTCGTTTTGTCAGAATCAGCAGGCTTTTCGTTCAAATCCCCGGTATTTGACCCTTTATCCTCGCTTGACATTTCATTCTCATTCTGTTTCGCTTGTTTTACCTGGTTATCTACCAGCTCTGCTCTTTAACCCTTCCAGATAATTTCGAAGATTGTGTCTGAATTCCTGCTGTTCCTTCCATGCGTTCTGCTTCTCCATGCTGTCCTGTGTCAGCAGTTCAAATTGCTGCATATAAATTGCATTGTCCTTCTTCAATTCCATAGTTTGATACAGCTTCTGATTTACTTCAAAAATAAAGCAATTCATCAGCAAAAGCATGGAAAAGGAAAGTGCGGAATGATTGCTCCCACTGATATGGTCCAACACAAAAATATTATTTGCAATCAATGCACTTCCAACGGGTACAAAAAGCAGAAGTAAAAAATAACGGATTGGCATGCTACTGCTGCTAAAATTGCCCATCGTCATGTTTAAAATCATGATGATAATAATAAATAGCAGCTTGGATATCACTGAACCCAGAGAACAGAATTCCGGTATCTGTCTTTTAACCATTATCAGCAGCATAAAATAGGTTGCCATTTCTATCAGTGCTCCAATTACACAGTGGAGAACCGTGAAAAAAAATTTGTTAATAATACTTCCTTCATAGCAGATCACACTTATTAGAAATATCAGCACAACATTCGCTGCAATAGGCCAGATAGAGCCGCCAGTTGCCCCTGATTCTGCATAAACCTGATATACAAAGTAAAGAATCCAGACAATTCCAATTGATATTGACCAGCTTTTCTTCTGTAGAAAAATATTCAAATACTTGCGTACAATCCAAAGCATTACTATCGCCATAAAAGCATTCAATATAAAGGCCGTTTCACTCATCCAGATTTCCTCCCTGCAGCATACAATACTGCTCCCTGAATATCTTCTGCCGTTCCCTGCTGATTGGAACGGTATCGCCATTGACCAGTGTCAGTTCACAATAGCTTCGTATTTGTATTGCATTGTAATTAACCAGAAAGGACTGATGACTACGTATAAAATTTGCTTTTACATCCATCAGTTCTTTTTCAATGTCTCTTATTTTGCCATTAAAACTCTCTACCTGCCCATTTTCCAGATGAATTTCAATTTTTCGTCCTTTACTTTCCAAATATAAGATTTGTTCAAGCAAAACACGTTTTGACTGTGTTTTATACACATATTCAAATACCTCACCTTTGTTCTGCAGCCTGCTCATTGCCCTGCTAAAAAACGCATCAAAGCTTTTTTCCTCAATTGGTTTTTTTACAAATCCAATGGCATCAGTTGTAAAAACCTCCTCCACATATTCTGTATATCCTGATACATAAATAAGTAACACATGATTATTTATTCTTCGAATGGCCTCTGCCGTATGAATCCCATCGAATCCCTGCATCTGAATATCCAGATAAAGTAAATCAAACTGTTTTTTTAAGAAGGCGCTCTCCAATTGTCTTCCATTCAAAAAGGTCTCTACATTTGCCTCTACACAATACTTCTGGCACATTTTCTCTACTAAAGCTTCAATCTCATGCACCACTGTCACTTCGTCATCACAAATTGCAATTTCAATCATTTGTATCACTTCCCCTGAATTTACTTATATACAACAGCCCTGCCCCTCCCCTGGGCAGCACATTATATACAAAAAAAGCCGGATATTATAATTCAATACCCGGCATTCACTCTATTCTTTCATTCGGAAAAACGCATCATTAATCTGGAAAAAGCTTTCCTTCTCTTTGTCGCTCAACTTGGTCATTTTTGCTTCATATTCCCTCAGGCGGCCAATTGCACTGTTTTCTGCAATTCCATAGAGAAGCTCGTCAGCTGTAGCTCCAAGCCCATCCGATATTTGGATAAACGTTTCCAGACTTGGAACACGTTCTCCTCTTTCAATCATCCCAATATACGGCTCGGACAATCCCAGTTTCTCAGCAAACTGACTTTGGGAAATGTGAAGAAGCTTTCTTTTCTCTCTTATCCGTCTTCCAAGAATATGATAATCCATACGAGTTATCTCCTAGTCTTTCTATAACTATAAGCATAGTTTGGATTACATGCTCTTGGAATATACGGAAAGTTTTTATTGCATACAATTAGTTGTTATTTTCTATTTTCTCTTTTCTCGCTTCCTCGCTCTTTTCCCGTGACTCCGCCTTCCGTCTGTGCACCCTTTTCACCTTTTTAATCACCAGCACTGCCACTGCAATAATCGCAGCCCAGATTACCAGGTACGGAATATGAATTACAAACCAGATGGCAAAATCACGAAGTCCACGTCCAATGGAACGGATGCTTCCAACAAAGCCCACGCTTATTTTTTCCCATGCAGATTTTGGTGTCTCCGGTGTATAGACCTCGACCTCTGAGATATTCAGAGTTACAGTGCTGTAATCCACCTGATTGTCATAGACGCGAAGCTGGGACTCGATGTTCTGCAGCTGGTAACGGACATCAGTGAGACTATTCTCAATAGTAATCAGATCCTCCACAGATTCCGCCATATCCATCAGCTCAGTCAGGCGCTTTTCTTCTGCCCTCAGAGCATCTCTGTGGCTCTGCACATCCACATACTGCAATGTGATATCTGTCACACTTTCATTCTGGTAAGTAATATTGGAGGAATCTGCCAGAATTTTCAGAAAAGCATCCAGCCTGGCCGCCGGAATGCGGATGGACATCACCGCACTTTTACTTCCATAGTATGAGGTCGGCTGGGCATAATCGTAATTGTCATCATAGCCATAATTGCCCTGAATATTATCTCCATAATAGGTAACATTCTCCATATAGCCTTCATACTCATCAACCCGTGCCTGAATATTGGCAATCAGGTTATCATAGTCCTGCGTTTCAATATTCATATCCACATTGCGTATCAGCTTTCTGTCTGTGGCCTTCTCTGTGCCCTCGGCTGCACTCGCATTCGAGTCCGCTGCAGTGGTGCTGCCCTCTTCAACTGCTCCGGCTGCGCTTTCTGCTTCCGCCGGCTCCACACCATTCGTCCCATTATCTGCTGAATAAAACTGATCCGTTGCAGCATAGGAATCTACTGCCTCTTCTGTTGCCATTTCCGTTGTCATATCTGCGCTGTAGCTGTCCATGGCTGTACTTTTTCCACAGCCTGTCAGCATCATAAGCACCAGTGCAATCGTAAGTATCCCTTTTCCTTTTTTCATATTTCCCCTGCTCCCTTCATTTTTTCATCCGAAAACTCTTCCTATCGTTTTGCCATCTGTTTCACCAGATAATAAAATTCTTCTTTATATTCATCATCAATGTCCAGAGTCTTGTAGGTATCCATAATTCCCTCATAGGTGGACGTTCCCTTATTGGGACTGTCCGACAAAAGCATTGCAAATTCAGCCACCATGGAGGCAAAGGTAAAATCATCGCTTGGATATTTGGTCTCATCCTCTTTATCCACAACATAGCTTATCAGCTCCGATGTATCAGACTTTGGCTTTTTGTAACGGATACCGACCGTTGCGTATTCATCAGCGTAGGCATCCTTCTCAGAAGCTGCTGCTTTTCCACCCTGATATTTTAATGGAATTTCATCCCTGCTGCCTGCCGGAATGATTTCATAAAGTGCAATCACACTGTGTCCTGCCCCAATTTCTCCGGCATCCCTGGTGTCATCATTAAAATCGCTGTTTGAAAGCATTCTGTTTTCATAACCAATCAGACGGTAGGAGTTAATCAGATCTGGATTAAATTCCACCTGCAGCTTCACGTCCTTTGCCACAGTTAAGAGGGTAGCTCCCATCTCCTCCACCAGGACTTTTTTTGCTTCAAACAATGAGTCAATGTAAGAATAATTGCCATTTCCGTTGTCGGCCAGGGCCTCCATATTATTGTCTTTTATATTTCCTGTTCCAAAGCCAAGTACGGAAAGAAATACTCCTTTATCTTTCTTTTTTGAAATAAATTTTTCCAATTCATCCGGCTCGGAGATTCCAATGTTCAAATCTCCATCTGTAGCCAGAATCACTCTGTTATTTCCGCCCTTAATATAGTTAGCCTCTGCTAATTTATAGGCACGCTGGATGCCATCCTCTCCATTGGTTCCGCCTCCTGCATAAAGTGAATCGATTGCATCGTTAATCTCTTCTTTTTGTTCCCCGCTCACACCGGAAAGAACGGTATTTACGCCACTTGCATAGGTCACAATGGAAACCCGGTCCTTCTCATCCAACTCTTTTACCAGTTTCTTAAAAGAATTCTGTAAAAGCGGCAGCTTATCCGCCTCGTCCATGGAGCCCGATACATCCAGTAAAAATACCAGATTATTGGCTGGTGCATGGCTCAAATCGATGTCCTGTGTTTTCATGCCAACCAGCATCAGCTTGTGATTTTCATTCCATGGGCAGGTACTCATCTCTGTGGTTACTCCGAAAAGGTCCCCCTTCTTTGGCAGCTTTAAATCATAGCTGAAGTAATTGATAAACTCCTCTGCCCTGACTGCATCAGGTTCGATGTATTCTGCTCCATATCCCTCTTCAATCATGCGGCGGACATTGGCATAGGAAGCGGTATCCACGTCTGCCGAAAAGGTGGATAACGGCTCTGCCATTGTCAGGCAGAATCCGTTTTCCTCTGCCTTGTCATATTCCTCGGAATACACATCTCCGTATTCTTCCCCAGGATAAAATTCCTCTCCATTATATAAAGATTCGCTCTCCTGCGAAGGATATGCAAGGTCATCTGTTGTCCCGCCTGACATGGCATTTTTCTGGGCTTCCGTATTCTCAGCTGTTGAATCCTCTGCTGTTGAATCCTCTGCCACGGAAGACTCATAGCTGCCTTCCACTTCTCCTTCTGAATCGTCGTAGCTATATTCCTCAGAAGCCTCTGCCTCGTATTCCTCTGATGATGGATACTCTTCTGTGTCTGAATAGTCCTCTGCTGCCGGATAATCCTCTTCTGCTGCAGTAGAATCTGTCTTTGTCTCGGAGGCTGCTCCGCAACCCGCCAGGCTCCCCATCACCAAAGCTGCTGCTAGAATGGCCGCCAGTATTCTTTTGCTACTTTTTCTCCCCATTTTGTTCCCCTTTACCCCTGTAATCCTCTTCATCATAAAACTCCTCCCACATTACATATAGCAATTATCATCTACAGTTTCTGTTCTGTTTTTGCTTTCTTACTATACATACGTGAGAGGAGTTATTTTTTTATGGTAATTTTTGTAATTTTTTTAAAAAACTTTTTGCGACTGTTTCTTTGCCGTCCTTTTCATCATCTGTCTTAGGTAAAATCGTAAGCTCATAGTCCTTCCGCCGCTCAATCACCACGTTCTGCTCCTCCCATTGAGTCAGCTGCTCTCCGGAAACATAGGTGATAATCCGACTTGTATCCGGAAGCTCAAAGGTATAAGCATACAGATATCCCTGTTCCTGCAGCTCTTCCGATGCACTTTGAATTTTCACAAGGGTTGCCCTGTCCACGTTAATTTCTTCCCCTGTTTCCTGGGATTGCCCTGCATCCATCATGCTGTTTGTCGTAGAACCCTGCGTTGTTTCTGCCTTTTCCATAGCTGCGCTTTCCGTCATACCATCCTCTGCTCCGGCTGCAGCATATTCCTCTGCATTATCCATTGCAGCATCAGCCGTCTCTTCTGTCGCTTCTGCCGGATACGCTTCTGCGATTGTCTCTTCTGTTGATTTTGCTGGCTCTGTCGATTCTGACTCTTCGTCGGGATATGCTTCTGCGGTCTCTTCCATTGCAGCTGCATCCTCTGAAGCACTCTCTGCCATCATAGCAGTGTCCATATTCTTGGATTTTTGCGACAAACCCAGAACGGCTGCCGAAAGAACCAGAATCCCCACACAGGCTGCGATGGGAACAGCATATTTCATAAAGCTCTGAATTGAAGCTGGCCGTTTTGATGTGGCCTGCTCTGATGTGGCCTGCTTTATTATTGTTGGCTCTGATGTTGTCTGCTCTGATGTGGCCTGCTTTATTATTGTTGGCTCTGATGTGGTCTGCTCTGTTTTACTTTGGCTCTGTCTCTCCTCATTCTCAGGCGGGATTTCTTGATTGGCAAGCCCGGACTCTATTCTGTCCCAGAGATTCGGCACTTGTGCATCTATGTAATTTTTGTATTCTTCTTCAAAATCACGCTTCATAGCCGCACCTCCTTAGCCTTTTTACTGCCTGGTCATACCTCCAGGTTACCGTTCCTATTGGAACCTCAAGCATCTTTGCAATTTGGGCAAATGTCATATCCCCATATATTTTTAAATGGATAATTTCTCTTTCTGCAGGCTTCAACGTTTCCAGTGCCTGCTTCACACTCATATCTGCCACTACCTGATCTTCCACAGATATCGAGTCATCTGCCTGGTCTTCAAACAGTACCTCCGACTGATCAAATGGCAGCTCTCTTTTATGTGCTCTCACATAATCGATTGCCATATTTCTCGCAATAGTTGCCAGCCAGGTGCGATGGCCATTTCCCGGTTTATACCTTTCTGCAATTTTCCATAATCGAATAAAAAATTCACTGGTCACATCCTCGGCATTTTCCCTGGTCCCCACCACCTGCAAAATCAGATGATAAATAAAGCCTGAGTATGCCTTATAGATGTCGTGCAGTGCTTCCTTATCCCCTGATCTGATGCGTTCTACGCACCGGTCAAAGTCCTTTTCCTCCATAAGCATTCCCCTTCTATCTTTTATACGTTTTCAATTCCCTGTTTTTATGGGACTTTTTGAAATTCTTTAACTTCTAACTTTCATACAGCAAAATTTTTCCTGGTAAAAATATCTTAACATATAGTTATGGTGTTTAATAGAAGCTTTTTAAGTCAGAAATATTTCAAATCAGAAATATTACCAGTGGAGTACTGCAAGGTTTTCGATATAGCAAAAGTCTTTTCCTATATCGAAAGATTTCTTGCTTCAGATTCGCGCTTTTGGTTTACATAATGCAATTCTTTCGATATGCAAAATAATAATCTCTATATCGAAACTTTTTTCGTGATTTTCTTCGATATAGAAAAAATGATTTCGTATATCGAAAATCAGTTTACATAATTTGATTATGTAAACCATTTTGCCTGATTTTCTTTCGATATAGGAATTCTTGATGTCTATATCGAAAAACTCCATGAAAACTCTAACTAATTGAAAGCTCACTACATGAAAATAACTATATAAAAAATAACTCCATGAAAACTAACCAAGTGAAAGCTTACTACATGAAAAATAGCTATATAAAAATTGAAAGGGCTCCCCGTCCAACCGCTATTATCATTTCTCCTCCTGGTCAATTCCCATTATTTAACCATCCTTTGACAATTAGCAAATCCAAATTAGTGTTATGTAAACCGTTTGGACGTGGAGCGCTTCATTTCTATTCCTACAGAAAAAAATAAGAGAAATATTGGACGCCAGGAGCATGAAATGTCTGCTGGCGTCCAATAACGATGAACAAATCATCTATTTTCAATTATGTAAATAACTTATGTCATCCATTTTGGACGTACATCGTGCATTCACAATCCTGACGCCCAAAACGGAGTTTTGCAGGCTTTATAATGTACAATAACGGATTTTTGTAGACTTTATAATGCACTATAATGGATTTTTGCGAGCATCCTTAAACATCCATTTGAGGCTTAAGGTACTGATGAGCTAATACAGGAAATCTAATACTGGTGAACGAATAAAAGAAGGAAACTTTAAGCCAAAACATAAACAGGCTGTGAAGCTTACATTTTTTCATGAGGGTGCTTATGTCACCACCGGTACTTATGCGCGGTTTTGTCGCGCATTACGTACCGCTGTGAGTGACATGCAGCGAGAGCGTGCCCTCATGAAAACAATGTAAGCTTCACAGCCCTACTTATTTCCCTAAATTCTAAAATCCTACTCGATTCCTACAGTGCCTTAATCCTCTCAATAGCCTCCAATGTATTCTCATAGGAACCGAAAGCAGTCAGGCGGAAATAGGTTTCTCCGCTTGGTCCAAAGCCTGAACCAGGAGTTCCAACTACGTTGGCATTCTCAAGCAGGTAATCAAAGAATTCCCAGCTGGTCATGCCGTTTGGTGCTTTCAGCCAGATATAAGGGGCATTCACACCACCGGAAACGGTGTAGCCTGCGCCTTTTAAGCCCTCTAAAATGCATTTTGCATTGTTCATATAGTAAGCAACCTGCTCCTTTAGCTGTGCTTTTCCTGCCTCAGAGTAAACGGCCTCACCAGCGCGCTGGACAATATATGGGGCTCCATTATACTTGGTTCCATGGCGTCTTGCCCAAAGAGAATGAAGCATCACATCTCCACACTTTAAATCCTTTGGAATAACTGTATAGCCAAGACGAACACCTGTAAATCCTGCGTTTTTGGAGAAAGAGTGCAACTCGATTGCACAGGTTCTTGCACCGATACATTCGTAGATGCTATGTGGAACATCTTCCTCGGAAATATATGCTTCATAAGCGGCATCATAAATAATGACGCAGCCGTTTTTATTTGCGTAATCAACCCATTCCTGAAGCTGATCTTTGGTGATCGTAGATCCGGTTGGGTTATTTGGGAAGCAGAGATAAATAATATCCGGAACCTCCTTTGGAAGTGATGGAGCGAATCCTGTCTCTGCTGTACATGGCATGTAAATCACATTGCTCCAGGTTTCAGTAGTCGGGTTATATGTACCAGTTCTTCCCGCCATTACATTCGTATCAACATAAACAGGATAAACAGGATCACATACTGCAATCTTACTGTCTGCTGCAAAGATTTCCTGAATATTTCCGGAATCACATTTTGCGCCGTCTGAAATAAAAATTTCATCCGGAGCAATTTCGCAGCCTCTTGCCTTGTAATCATTTTCTGCAACTGCTTTTCTCAGGAATTCATAACCCAGATCAGGCGCATAGCCATGAAAGGTTTCTGCTTTTCCCATCTCATCAACAGATGTATGAAGTGCATCAATAATTGCCGGTGCAAGTGGCTGAGTAACGTCTCCAATTCCCAGCCGGATAATTTTTTTATCAGGATTTGCCTCTGAAAAAGCAGTTACCTTTTTACCGATGGTAGAAAATAAATAGCTGCCTGGTAATTTTAAATAATTTTCGTTAATTTTGAACATGACTGTTCTCCTTCCATACTGTATTTATCGACCATGACGTAAACGGTTATCTGATGCAATACGATTCCCGCTCCTCCAAACGTCACTATCCTCTTAATTTTTCCAGGGGTACTCGCCCTCAAAAACGGTTGTCGCCGGTCCAGTCATATAAACCAGATTTGCTTCGCGGTCCCAATAGATTTCAATTTCACCGCCGAGTACTTTTACAGTAACCTTATCTTCTGTTAAACCGTTTAACACGCAGGCAACCACCGTTGCACAGCATCCCGTTCCACAGGCCAGGGTCTCACCTGTGCCCCGCTCCCAGACGCGCATGTTTACATGAGTGCGGTCTACAACTTCTACAAATTCTGTATTGGTTCTCTTTGGAAATACCTCATGATTTTCAAAGAAAGGTCCAACCGATGCAATATCCAGGTCAGCCACATCCTTCATAAATACAATCGCATGGGGATTTCCCATTGACACACAGGTCATATGGTACTCTTTTCCCTGAACCATAACCGGCTCATCTATTACCTGTTCTTTTTCACTCTTAACCGGGACCTCTGAAGATTTCAAAATTGGAGCGCCCATATTCACTTTTACTTTTGATACTTTTCCATTCTCAACAGTCAAATCCAAATACTTGATTTTGCCATAGCTGATAATACTGATCTGGGTCTGAGCTGTCATTCCATGATCATAAACGTATTTTGCCACACAGCGGATGCCGTTTCCGCACATCTCCGCTCTTGTACCGTCAGCATTATACATTTCCATTTCAAAATCAGCTTCGTCCGAAGGATTAATGAAAATCGCTCCGTCCCCACCTACGCCAAAATGTCTGTCACTGACTGCCTGTACAAAGGCAGGCTTGTCATTAATTTTTTCTTCAAACCCATTGATGTAAACATAATCATTGCCACATCCGTGCATTTTTGTAAATTTCATTTTATTTCCTCTTTTGGCATAAGGTGTCTGCAAGTCAGACGGAGCCCAGATGCCCATTTTTTACTAAAAACAAATTTTCACATAATGGCCAAAACCATCTGAGCTGTTTCAACCATGCTG
This sequence comes from uncultured Lachnospiraceae bacterium, assembly GCA_964619485.1. GTDB lineage: Bacteria > Bacillota > Clostridia > Lachnospirales > Lachnospiraceae > UBA2882. The sequence goes on along the minus strand of CAZUCI010000002.1, from coordinate 4,107 downwards.
GTGCTGTTATCCATACTTCTCTTCTGAATGTATCGGTGTGCTTCTTCCTCTGTCATATTATTTCGATTCATCAGAAGGAGCTTCGCCTCTTTAATGACTGCGACTTCCTCCGCGTTTCTCTGTTTCGGTTTTTCTTTTCGTTTGCGCCTTTTATAAGCAATGGTGTTGTACATCATCTCGATGGTATTCACCATATCATTCATCTTAAATGGCATAGTCAGGCACACAATATCATTGTCCCTGCACTCCATCAAAAAGCGCTGCGACGCCATAAGCAGCATTTCAAATCCAATGGGGAGGTTGTCGTGTAACTCAGAATAGAGCATATCTGTCAATTTGTATCCGCTGATAATAATTCCATCATTCAAATTGTCCATCTGTGCCAGGGCCTGTGCCCCGGATGTACAAACCGCAAATACATCATAACCGTTTCGCACCAGTAGGTTCTTCATATTCTTTGCATCATCAATCTTAGGAAGAACTACAATTATACTGGTCACACATTCACCTCCTATCTGTGCCGTTTATAGTATTTCTTCAACTATAAATCCGGACAGACAGGTTTAGTATCTGTACAGGTATTTTCCTATTTCCCAATCAGAAACCTGCGCTTTGTATTCGCTCCATTCCTGAACCTTATTCTCAATATATTTCTCATATGCATGATCCCCGAGCACTTCTCTCATAAAAGGATCTGCCTTCATCTCTTCAATGGCCTCAATCAGGGTATCAGGCAAAGTGTCCACCCCTGCTGCCGCTCTCTCCTTTTCCGTAAGATCAAACATATTCATGTCCACACTCTTTGGCGGCTCTGTCTGATTCTTAATTCCATCTAAGCCTGCACGCAGAACCAGTGCAATGGCAAGATAAGGATTTGCCGATGGGTCAGGGCTTCTAAGCTCCACTCTGACATCCTCTCCATCGATTGCCGGCACACGGATTAAATGGCTTCTGTTTCTGGCACTCCAGGCTGTATAAACTGGTGCTTCAAAACCGGGAACCAGCCTTTTATAAGAATTTACAACCGGGTTTAAAACTGCAGTCATTGCCTTAATGTGCTTCATAACTCCACCGATAAAATAATAAGCTTCCCTGCTGAGTCCAAGAGGATCAGAAGCATCTGCAAAAATATTTACTCCGTCCTTACATAAGGACATATTCAAATGCATGCCGGAACCATTGATACCGCTCTTTGGCTTTGGCATAAAGGTAGCGTGAAGACCATGGCGTTTTGCAATGGTTTTAATCGCCAGCTTAAAGGTCATAATATTATCTGCAGTTGCCAGTGCTTCATCATATTTAAAATCAATTTCGTGCTGAGCCGGTGCTGCCTCATGATGGGAGGCCTCGACGATAAAGCCCATATCCTCCAGAGTCAGAACCATATCACGTCTCGCATTTTCTCCAAGATCCACCGGTCCCAGATCGAAATAGCCTGCCTGCTCATGGGTTGTTGTGGTTGGATTTCCATTCTCGTCTGTATGGAATAAAAAGAACTCACATTCCGGACCAACATGGAAGGTATAGCCCATATCTGCCGCCTCTTTTACTGCACGGCGGAGAACATATCTCGGATCCCCTTCAAATGGTATTCCATTTGGTCTATATACATCACAGATCAGTCTTGCAACCTTTCCCTGCTGGGGTCTCCATGGAAATACCACAAAGGTGTCGTAATCCGGATATAAATACATATCAGACTCCTCAATCCTGACAAACCCTTCAATGGAGGAACCATCAAACATAAACTTATTGTCCAGAGCCTTTTCCAGATGGCTGATGGTAACAGCAACATTCTTTAAATTTCCGAAAATATCCGTAAATTGCAGACGAATAAACTCCACATCCATATCTTCACACATACGGATAACGTCTTCCCTGGTATATTTTTTCCTCATACCAAATCCTCCTGTCTCTCTAATCCCTTGCATAATGCCCGTGCGCCCGGCGAACGGCACATTATTAATAAAAAAAGGGCGCTCTCCACCTACGGAGAACGCCTTTGTTCCCGCTTATCATATCAGCACATCCCACCCTTTGTCAATGGTGGGAAATTGCTGTCATAAAACTATTTTTCTCTCATATGTTATACCAAAGACACCCAAAGGAGTTTTCTATGCATCCCAAGACCAAAATTGTTGTTCTTCATATGAAAGAGTTGATCTATACAGCGATATTCGCTGCACTGGCCATTCTTTTTATTGTGCTCCTTGTATATATGTTCAGTCACAAAGATTCCAAAGAAGCTGCTGAAACTATGGCTCAGGCACAATATATTCCGGGCGTGTATACAACCTCCATCAATCTTAATCAGAATATTGTCGACGTGGAAGTTGTCGTAGACGAAGACCACATTAATTCCGTCCGTTTAGTCAACATCAGTGAAACAGTTTCCACCATGTTTCCTCTGATTGAGCCATCCTTCGATTCCATCGCCGGACAGATTTATGAGGGAATTGCTACGGAAAATATTACATACGACGAGGAAAGCCGATTTACTTCTGAAATACTGCTTCAGGCCATCGAAACCTCTTTAGCTAAAGCCAAAAGAGTTACCGTTTCACAGGCCGGAATGTAACAGTCAGAATTCTTCTTTTAACTCCTCCAACTCCTCAAGCCAGATATCTGCGCAGGCATCTGAAGGCATACGCAGATCCCCTCTTGGGGAAACTGCAACGCTTCCTACCTTTGGACCATCCGGCAGACAGGAGCGTTTGAACTGCTGTGCAAAAAATCTGCGGTAGAAGATTGTCAGCCATTTATAAATGGTATCCCTGTCATATTCTCCTGCAAAGGCAGTCAATGCCAGTCTAAACACCTTGATTGGTGTAAAACCGCATCGAAGCATATAATATAAAAAGAAATCATGAAGCTCATAAGGACCCACAAGATCCTCTGTTTTCTGAGAAATTTTTCCCTCTGTCGGTGGCAGAAGCTCAGGACTTACCGGTGTGTCCAGAACATCCAGTAAAATAGTTTCAAGCTCCTTGTCCTTACAGCTGTCGGCATAAAACTGAACCAGATGTCGAACCAGCGTTTTGGGAACTCCGACATTGACCCCATACATGGACATATGATCGCCATTGTAGGTTGCCCACCCAAGGGCAAGCTCCGACATATCTCCTGTACCGATCACCAGAGCGTTTTCACGATTTGCAATATCCATTAAGATCTGGGTCCGCTCTCTGGCCTGACCATTTTCATAGGTTACATCACGCTTTTCCATATCCTGCTTTATGTCTCTGAAATGAATGGTCACCGCCTCTTTGATATTGACCTCCTCCAGGGTGGCTCCCAGCACCTTTGCCAGCTTGCAGGCATTGTCATAGGTTCTGTCTGTGGTTCCAAAACAGGGCATAGTCACTGCAAAAATATTGTTTCTCTTAAGGCCAAGAAGGTCAAAGCATCTTGCCGTTACCAGCAATGCCAGCGTAGAATCAAGACCACCCGACACCCCGATCACTGCCTTTTCGCAGCCGGTATGCTCATACCGCTTTTTCAGTCCCAGAGACTGAATCGAAAGAATTTCCTCGCAACGCTTCTCTCTCTCCTCCTGCTTTGTGGGAACAAAGGGTGTACAGGAAAATGCCCGTTCAAGAGTCGTCTCTTCAGTATTTAGGGCAAAGGGAATTACCAGATAATTCAAGCTCTCATCATATCCAAAGGTGTTCATCCTTCTTCGCTCCATACGCAGCCTGTTTATATCAATATCTCCGTAAGTGATCTCATTTTCAAACCGCTTCGCCTGGGAGAGAATCGTGCCGTTCTCTGCTATGATATTGTGACCGCCGAATACCAGATCCTGGGTAGACTCTCCCTCCCCGCTGCTACAATACACATAGCCCGCAATCAGCTTCGCACTGGCTGATTTCACCAGCATTTCCCGATAAACATCCTTACTGATCGTCTCATTGGAGGCCGAAAGGTTGACTAAAAGTGTAGCACCTGCCATTGCATGGGCAATACCCGGTGCCTTTGGCACCCAGATATCCTCGCAGATCTCACAGCCTACCAGAAGTCCATCCATGCCCTCCGCTTCCAGCAGAATGTTGGTGCCGAAGGGAATGGCCTCACCATCAAAAAACAGGGAAACTGCCTCCTGATTCC
>CAZUCI010000001.1:117111-117893 GCA_964619485.1 uncultured Lachnospiraceae bacterium | reverse complement strand
ACCACAATAGTGCACTATCCATTTTACTACAAGCTATTCCAGAATGTCAACACTAATTATTGACAAAGTTGAAATAATGTGCTAGCACTGCGAATGAACGGTGCACTTATACAACTGACCAGTGTCCTGTCCGCTCTCACGAACAGCATGCTATATACAAAAAGAGCCGTCAAACAATTGACAGCCCTTTATCATTCTTACTTTTTGCAGTCGGTTTAAATTACTTAAGAGTAACTTTAGCGCCTTCAGCTTCAAGTTTAGTTTTGATATCATCAGCTTCTTCTTTGGATGCGCCTTCTTTGATAACTTTAGGAGCGCCATCAACTACGTCTTTAGCTTCTTTTAAGCCAAGGCCTGTAGCTTCACGAACAACCTTGATAACTTTAACTTTGTTAGGGCCAACTTCTGTTAACTCTACATCGAACTCTGTTTTCTCTTCAGCTGCTTCGCCAGCACCTGCTGCTGCAACTACAACGCCTGCTGCTGCAGATACACCGAACTCTTCTTCGCAAGCTTTAACTAAATCGTTTAATTCTAATACTGATAACTCTTTAATAGCATCGATAAATTCTGCTGTTGTCATTTTTGCCATTTTTAATTTCCTCCATTAATTTTCTAATTTAAAAGTGATTATTCTGCAGGAGTCTCTGCTGGAGCTTCTGCTGGTGCCTCAGCTGCTTCTGCAACTGGAGCTTCTTCTGCTGGTGCCTCTGCTACTGTCTCTGCAGCGCCGCCCTTCTCTGCGATCTGATTAAGAACACGAGCAAGGTTTGTGATAGGAG
>CAZUCI010000001.1:113591-117101 GCA_964619485.1 uncultured Lachnospiraceae bacterium | reverse complement strand
AAGCTTCCGAGCAATTTGGAAAGTAATACTTCCTTGCTTGGGATGTCAGCGATTGCTATGATGCCTTTTGCATCATATGCAACACCATCAATAACACCGGCTTTGATTTCAAGTGCTTCGATGTTCTTAGCAAATTTTCCTAATACTCTTGCAGGAGCAGTTGCATCTGTTGTAGAGATTGCCACAGCGTTTGGTCCCTCAAGGTATGGAGCTAATGCTTCGAAATCAGTTCCCTTGAATGCAAAGTTCATCATTGTGTTTTTGTAAACCTTATAGGCTACGCCTTCTTCACGTAAAGCTTTACGAAGTGCAGTATCCTGCTCAACTGTAAGTCCACGATAGTCAACTAACACAACAGACTGTGCGTCTTTCAAATGTGCTGAAATTTCTTCCACGATTGGCTGTTTGAGTTCAACTTTTGCCATTTTTGTTACCTCCTTATAGATTTTGTTGCCGACAGGAGTATCACTGGTTCCATGAAGAACACATATGAAAAGCCTCCCGGAAGACCGGAAGGCAAAAAGTCATAACATACTCTTTCTGTCCTCGGTAGGCGATATTCTTATGCCAGAATCTGGCACCTACTGTCTTCGGCAATGGTTTTAATAACCTTTGTTAATATAACATGCTGTCCAGGTGGTGTCAACTGCTTTTCTTAATATTTTCATAATATTTTCGTTAGTGTTTTTTCTTAATATTTCCGTCAGATATTTCCTTCGGAATCAATGATTACATTCGGTGAAATGCTTTGCAGATATTGAAGGATTCTCTGTTTTTCCGTTCCTGTTGCCTCGTCTGTGCGGCAGTCGTGCTGAATTGCCGGTATAAGCTGACATTTTAAAGAGCCGTCCGTCAGGAAATCCACTTTTAAAAGTCCTGTATCCATCGTCTTTGAATTAAACCAGAAATTTCCCATACTGTAAAAGACCGGTGTCCCGTTAATCCTGTCGATTCCCTGTAAAACATGAGGATGATCGCCCACAATCAAATCCGCGCCCGCCTCTGCAAGCTTTGGTGCCTGCCAGTTTTGTGCCCAGTCCAGTTCGTCAGTATTTTCAGATCCCCAGTGTATGTAAACTGCAACCAGATCGTTTTCCTCTTTTGCTTTTGTTACAGCCTCTGTCAGCCTTTGGAACTCCGCTTCTGTAAAGCAGCGGAAGGTACCGGCTGTCACCTCTGTAGCACCTTTGGTATCCGGTACATCATTTCGTTCCACCTGGGTAGCTGATATAATTGCAATTTTTCTTCCCTTTACCTCAAAAACATGAGGTGAGCCTGCCTCATCCAGATTTCTTCCTGCGCCAACATATGGAATGCCTGCATTTTTCAAAGTGTCCATGGTATCCAGAAGTGCATCCTCCCCATAATCATAAACATGATTATTAGCAAGTGAAACTATATCAACCCCCATTTCTCCAAGCAGCTGTACATTGGAAGGCTTGCTTCGGAACGTGAAAAGCTTCTCTTCCAAAGGTGTCCCCCGGTCAGAGTAGGTAAACTCATTATTTACCATACAAATGTCTGCCTTCTTCATTGTATCCAGAAGTGCTGTTGAAATAGAGGAATCTATTTTACCACCTCTTGCACGAAGTGAGTTCATATTTGCATAATCGTCATGAAAGCACACATCTCCGCCAAAAACAAGTGAAACATCTTCCAGAACCTGAACATTTTCCTCCACATTTCCCTGTTGGAGATCATTTCCTGTCAGCTGCTGTTCTGATTCCTGTTGCTCTGCTTCCTGCTGTTTTGTCAGTTCATGCTCTTCCAATTTCTGTTGTTCCAGCTCCTGCTGTTTCAGGAGTTGCTGCTGCTTCGCTTCCTGCTGTTCCAGCACCTGTTGTTTTGCCAGTTCACTTTCCCATTCAGCCTTCACCTGCCTCTGCTGAAAAAGATATGTGGCTGCAATCCCGGCTCCCCCAACAGTTAGTACACCTGACAGCACTATTAAAAAAAGACAAATTCTCCTTCTCATACATCCCTCCCATGCAGAACACTACAAATCTACAGTTTCTGCGCGTTCTTCACAAACAGAGCACTATAAATCATCAAAAAGGACATGGTCATCGACCATGTCCTTTTATTATAGCATACATTATCAAACAAAATTAGTATTTTGCTGTGCTGACCTTTACACCAGGTCCCATTGTAGGAGCTAAAGAAATGCTCTTTAAATACTGACCTTTCAAAGTGCTTGGTTTTGCTTTCACGATAGCATCCATGATAGCACCAAAGTTCTGTGCTAACTGCTCCTCTGTAAAGGAAGCTTTTCCTACAGGAACATGAATGATATTGGATTTATCAAGTCTGTACTCAATTTTACCAGCTTTGATATCGTTGATTGCTTTTGTAACGTCCATTGTTACTGTACCAGCTTTAGGGTTTGGCATTAAACCTTTAGGTCCTAAAACTTTACCAAGACGTCCAACAACACCCATCATATCAGGAGTAGCAACAACAACGTCGAAGTCTAACCATCCTTCATTCTGGATCTTTGGAATTAACTCATCTCCACCAACAAAATCTGCTCCAGCAGCTTCTGCTTCATTAACCTTATCACCTTTAGCGAAAACTAAAACCTTTACAGTTTTACCAGTTCCGTTTGGTAATACAACTGCGCCACGGATCTGCTGATCTGCATGACGGCCATCGCAGCCTGTTCTGATGTGAGCTTCAATAGTCTCATCAAATTTAGCGGTAGCGGATTTTTTTGCAAGTGCGATTGCTTCAGCTGGCTCGTACTGGGTAGCACGATTGATTGCTTTTGCAGCATCGCTATATTTTTTACCATGTTTCATTTCGTTTACCTCCTTGTGGTAGTGGCGGGGCCATCAAAAGCTCCTCCCACGTCTCTTTTTACTCTTCTACTTTGATTCCCATACTTCTTGCAGTACCAGCGATCATACTCATAGCTGCGTCAAGATTTGCTGCATTTAAGTCAGGCATCTTTGTCTCAGCGATTTTCTGAAGGTCTGCTTTAGAAATAGTTGCAACTTTAGCCTTGTTAGGTGTTGCGGAACCAGATTTGATGTTGCAGGCTTTCTTTAAAAGAACTGCAGCAGGTGGAGTTTTGGTAACAAAACTGAAACTTCTGTCTGCGTAAACAGTGATTACTACAGGGATAATCATATCTCCCTGATCTGCTGTCTTAGCGTTGAACTGTTTTGTAAATTCAACAATGTTTACACCATGCTGTCCAAGTGCAGGACCAACTGGTGGTGCTGGTGTAGCTTTACCAGCAGGGATCTGTAACTTAATGTATCCTTCTACTTTCTTTGCCATAATGGCACCTCCTAATTATAATGCAAATTTCCTTGCATCGTGGTATGGCGCAAAATTTCTTCTGCTCCCACAGCCCGTAGAATGCTTCTACAGACTACTTATAAAGTTACTATATTTTCATAGAAACATTCTCACAGGATATATCCATGACAGGGTAACTGCCCGCAAGAACTTCCTATAACAATATCATATCTGGAAAAACATATTTAAACCATTTTTCTCACTTCT
>CAZUCI010000001.1:65030-113581 GCA_964619485.1 uncultured Lachnospiraceae bacterium | reverse complement strand
TGGCGGGTCGAAGAAACCCTCCCACAGTTCATAATATGAAACTCTTCTTATCTATAAGAACGGATTGCATCCTATGAACATCAATTGTTACTATATTACCAATTGCTCAAAAAAGCAACTAATAATTACATTTTGCGCACCTCTGCGAAGCTGATTTCGACCGGTGTCTCTCTACCAAACATTTCCACGTTGATAGTAGCTGTCTGCTTGCCAAAGTCCATTTTCTGAACCACGCCAACAGTATCTTTCCAAACGCCGGCAACAACTGCAATGGTATCGCCCTCTTCAAAGTCAACAGAAACATTGTCAACACGAATTCCGAGTGGCTTCATCTCTGCTTCTGAAAGTGGTACCGGTTTACTTCCCGGTCCTACGAATCCAGTAACACCTCTTGTATTTCTTACGACATACCAGGTGTCATCATTCATAACCATATTGAGTAAAACATATCCAGGGAATAATTTCTTCTGAACAGTTTTCTTTGCCCCATTTTTGACCTCAACAACATCCTGCATCGGAACTCTTACTTCCAAGATTTCCTCTTCCAGATGACGGTTTTCAATGGTCTTCTCAATATTGGCTTTTACTTTGTTTTCATACCCTGAATAGGTATGAACTACATACCAATTTGCTTCTGCCATGCTTTTTTACCCTCACTCTTACATTGTCAAGAAGTTCACACCGTACTGAACGATTGTATCGATCAAGGCAATAAGAAGTCCTAAAACAACGGAAATTGCTGTAACTGTGACAGTCTGTTTTAACAGAGTAGTTCTGTCTGGCCAAATAATCTTCTTAAATTCAGCGCTTAAGCCCTTAAAGAAGTTGCCCAGTTTAGATTGTTTTACGTTACTGTTTGTTTCTCCCATATCTTCACTTCCTTACTTTATACGGTATTACTTGGTTTCTTTGTGTAATGTGTGAGTTTTGCAGAATCTACAATATTTCTTTGTTTCCATTCTGTCTGGATGTGTCTTTTTATCCTTTGTTAAGTTATAATTACGGTTTTTGCACTCTGTACATGCTAATGTAATTTTTGTACGCATTCTTTCCACCTCCGCGTGATAATATTACCTATTATATATGTGTCAAGAGACTTCTTCTCTTCCAATAAAAAATGCGTTTTTTGGCATAAAAAAAAGAGCTAAATCTCTTACTCGCTTGTCAACTATATCATAAGAAATCTGCTCCGTCAACAAAAAGGCGATAAAAATTGTGTTTTTTTTGTGTCTTTTTTCCTGCTTTTTCTTTATAATCCTATTGTATTTGTCACATCGGCATGTTATTATCAATATATAAAAATAGGTTTTTTGTGTCTATTAATAAGAAGCTTTATAAGTAACGCCCGGACAAGGACAACGGATTTGTCTTAACTGTCTATTCGATCAAGGAAGAAAGGAGGGGGCGACATGGCTAATCTTTCTGCACTTACTGTGTACAATCATTATCTTACCGCATACGCGCCAAAGAGTATCACTTCTCTGGATACTCATAAGAAAAGCGAGCTTCGCGGTATCTATAATTCCATTGTCAAAATTAATAAAGAATCCCCCCTGTTCCTTTTAGATGACAGCAAAGAGTCAAAGGCCTATGCCATTGGTCTGAAGGAAGACGCAAGGGCCTTGCAAAGCACTATCGCATCCCTCGGCGGGATGGATGAGACTTCTCTTTTAAATAAGAAAACAGCCTATTCTACCGATGAGTCCATTGCGACTGCAAACTACATCGGCGATGCTGCTGATGCACCCAATGCCCCAGAGCTTTCTTTGGAGGTGCACTCTCTGGCTTCCCCTCAGGTTAACATGGGTAAAGCTCTCAATTCAGATTCAAGGATTATGTTAAGACCCGACACCTACTCCTTTGATCTTGGCATCAACGATTTAAACTATGAATTTCAGTTTCAGGTTCAGTCAGAAGATACCAACAAGGATGTACAGGATCGTTTGAGCCGCCTGATTAACAATGCTAATATTGGACTAAAGGCCGAAACCCTGGAGGACGGCAGCGGACATTCTACTCTGAAGCTGGCTTCTGATAAAAGCGGTGCCCCAACCGGAAAGACATCCTTCTTCAGCGTATCAGACAACCAGACCAGCAAAACAGCCGGTGCTGTAGATTATTTCGGACTCAGTACCACGACCAGAGTTCCTTCCAATGCCGAATTTACGCTCAACGGCAATGCCTATTTTTCCGGTGCCAACTCTTTTACTATTGATAATATGTTTGAAATCAATCTGAACGGCTTAAGTCCTGAAGCGGGAATGACCACCCGGATTGGAATCAAAACCGATACAGAGAATTTAAAGGAAAATCTTCACACCCTGGTAGGCGGATACAATGATTTTATCAAAGCCGCCATGGAATATACGCAAAAGCATCCGAAGAGCAATCAGTTAGTCAGTGAGCTCTGGCATATTGCCGGGAATTATGCTCCATCCCTAAGCAACGTTGGATTGGATGTTACCGAAGACGGAACGATTTCCATCAGTGAAGGAACATTAAATGCTTCCTTAAATGACACAGATATCAAGAATACTCTGAACAATATTAATGATTTCACAAAATCCTTATACCGCAAGTCCAATCAGGTTTCTTTGAATCCGATGAACTACGTGGACAAAACTGTGGTTGCCTACAAAAATCCCGGCAAGAGCTTTGCCAATCCATATATGACAAGTGCCTATACCGGGATGCTGTTTAACAGCTATTGTTAGGTGGATTTTACTCTTTTCCAAACTCTTTATACAGGAAGTCCAAATCTAAGAACTTGTCATCAACATAATAATCTGCGTTGGGTTTTCCCATATGGAGCTCGTGGTACTTCACGCCCCAATCCTTCATCTGCTTTTCTGTGGTTGGGCGCCAGTCTATCTTTGTAACATAGCCTCTTGCTGTAAAAAGAACAATTCGATTTCCCATGTCATACAATGAATTGATGATTTTTATCATGCGTTCATTTGGCATGGCCTGTCCGTAATCCAAATCCTCTCGCTTCAGTGCAATTACTCCGTCGATATCAAAGACAAAAAGCTTTCCGCCCTGTTTTATCTTCATGTACTCTGCAACTCTTGCAAAGTCAGCCTCCGTATCCACATCATACATCTCACTCATGACGTAGCCTTTGATTTTTCGACCGGTCATGGAATTATAATTCCAGATATTAGAAGGACGTAACAGGTCCACATTGCCGTTCTGATAGTAAGTCTTAGGTAACTGCTGTCTTGGCATATTGTACGCTTCTGGAATGTCCTTTAAAATCGGGTCCATGGTTCCATCCTCTGCCACGTACCACATTTTGTGAGGGACAACTTCATTTTCCATCACGCTTCTTACCGCGTCAACAGAGTCATCCTCAAGCATCATTTCAATCATCCGGTCGATATCCTCCGGGTTACGATAAGGATAGGTTGGACGAAGCTGAACCACAATATCAGGCTCATACCCTTCCTCATCCCGCAGCCACTCTAATGCATGTCTGTACACATCAATATCCAGTGCCGTGTCCGTTGCATATTCTGCCGGGCGGATAAAAGGTGTTTGTGCGCCGTACTCTCTGGCAATCGCCGCATACTCTTCACTGTCAGTTGTCACAATAATCCGGTTAATATATTTACTGTTTTTTGCATGTTCAATGGAATAGGCAATCATTGGCTTTCCATTAATCAGGCGGATATTTTTATTTACAACACTTTTTGATCCGCTTCTGGCCGGAATCAACGCCAGTATTTTTTTATCACTCATCTTTTAGCTCCTTTACCAAATCAAGTGCACTGCGAATGACCTTATCCATGTCATAATAACGATATTGACCAAGCCTTCCTCCGAAAAAGACGTTTTTCTCAGCTGAGGCCTTTTTCTGATAGCGGGCAAAAAGTGCATTGTTCCTTTCGTTGTTCACCGGATAATATGGCTCTTCCCCCGGTTTCCAGGCTGCAGGATACTCTCTTGTGATGATTGTACCATGTCCTGTACCAAATTCAAAATGCTTATGCTCAATGATTCTGGTAAAAGGTATTTCCCTATCGGTATAATTAACCACTGCATTTCCCTGATAATTATCACAATCGGGGAGATATTCCTCCTCAAAACGCAGGGAACGATATTCTAATTTTCCCAGTTCATAGTGATAATACTCATCAATCATACCTGTATATAATATTTTGTCAAAGGTATCCTCTGACTCTTTTCTAAAATTTTCATAATCCGTATTCAACAGCACTGGAATGTCCGCAAGCAGTTTTTCCACAAGCTGTGTGTAACCACCGACCGGTATTCCCTGATATGGATCATTAAAATAATTATTGTCAAAAGTAAAACGGAGTGGCAGTCTCTTAATGATAAAAGCCGGAAGCTCTTTACAGTCTCTTCCCCACTGCTTCTGAGTATATCCCTTTATAAGCTTCTCGTAGACGTCTGTTCCCACAAGAGAAATTGCCTGTTCTTCCAGATTGGCCGGATTGTTGATTCCGGCTTCTTTTATTTGTCTGTCTATGACAGCTCTGGCCTCTGCCGGAGTTTTAATATCCCACATTTTTGAAAAAGTGTTCATATTAAAAGGCAGATTATAAAGTTCATCTTTATAAACTGCTATCGGAGAATTGACATAATGATTAAAGCGCACAAAAAAATTCACATACTTCCACACTTCCTCATCGGAAGTATGGAAAATGTGAGCGCCATACTTATGTACCTGTATGCCCTTTTCATTTCTGGTGTAAATGTTGCCTGCCAAATGATCTCTTTTATCAATCACAAGGCATGACCTGCCGGCCTTCTTCATCTCGTGTGCAAAAACAGCACCAAAAAGACCTGCCCCAACTACTAAAAAATCATATCTCATTGTTTCAGCTTGTACTTCTTTAATTCTGCGAAATCATCCATCAGACTTAAGATGAGATCCTTTCCATCCTGGTTCAATCTGACATAATATGCCATAACTTCATTCTCCAGAAGCTGTTCAGACACAGTTGTGTCCTCAAGAGGCTTAAATGTAACCGGATTTAAATGAAGCTTGTCACAAATACGAATTACAGTTCCATAAGCCATCCCCTCAATACCACGATCCAATGCAGTAACTAACGTACTGTAAGGAATCTCCATCTCCAGAGCAAATTGACGAATGCTCTTGTACTGAGAGAGAATTTCCTTTTTTAAAATTTTAGATTTTGCCACTGTTGCCATTTTGATTTCCTCCACTATTATCTTAATAACCAGCCCTCGGGCTATGTCTAAGAAACACACCTATTATATAGGAAATAACCGAACAAGTACATAGAAAATGAAGGAATTTTTTGTCTTTTCACAAAAAAATTAGAATTTAACTATTATTTCATTTTCTTATTTTTTGTTTTACAAATATTGCTCTGTTTATCGATATAATTTATTATAAACAAACATTCGTGATTATTCAATGGTATTATAATCGCGCAGCAGCTTCTCATACATTTGCAAAAGAGTACATGTTGGATGCCAGCCGAGAGTTTCCAGCTTCTTTCCTGAAAGTCGAATTTCCGTTTCTTTTGGATATCCATATAAATTATTCTCCGGAATATCAAAAACTACTTTACTTTTTCCACCGGAGAACGAAGATGAAACCAGTTCTGCCATCTGAAAAATGGACATAGTATTTTGTTCATTGACAATATTGTATGCTTCACCATCAACGCCGTGTAGCAAAATAATTTCTATTGCTTCCATACAGTCATCTGCATCCACATAATTTCCAACCGACTTTCCTTCTGTATGAAGAACAATATCTGTGCCACTCATGACAGCCCTCGCAAATTGTGCAAATACACGGTTATCATCAGCTAACACGTCTCTACCAAAGCATTGTGCCGGCCGAGCGATTTTGACGTGAACACCATACTCTCTGTAAAAACATTGGCAATAATGCTCTGCCATTCGCTTTCCCAGAGGATAGCAGCTTCTGGGATTGGAGAGATCAACTGCACCAAGTTGTGCTTCGATCGTCCTTTCAGACGCATCCTTTGGCTGAATCCCCCCATACACTTCCATTGAACTGATATAAACCATACTCCTCACGCTCAATTCTCTTGCCAAATCAAGCATATTTCTGGTCCCCAGCACAATGCCATCTGCAGTTTCCACTGGATTTGACATCATAACTGCCGATACTGTATTTGCTGCAAAATGTACCAGATAATCTAGTTCACCTATATCATCTCGAAGTTCATTCTTTAGCTTATTCATTGAAAAGGTATCTGTTATATCCCCCTTAATAAAGTGAAGATTCTGTGTATCCACACCAAAAATCCGATTTTTCTTTTCCTCATTGCGAAAAAGTGCATAAACCTCCAGTCCTCTGTTCAGACAGTATTTTGTATATAGAGAGCCCAGATAGCCTGTTGCTCCGGTGATTAAGATTTTTTCCATACAATTGCCTCCATATTATCTGACTGGCTATCGACATATTTTTGTAAAACAATTATAATTTAGTATAGCACAAAAAATAATCCCGTGGAAATGCATTAAAAAAAGGAGTTCTCGTACAATGACAAAACATCAACCAATCTCTGTTTGTATCATTACCAAAAACGAATGTCCTATATTAGAGAAATGCCTTCAAAAGCTTTCCCCCCACGCAAAAAAGGGTGGGCACGAAATTATAATCGTCGATACCGGTTCAACGGACGGTACCATTGAGATGTGTAAAAAATATACCGATAAAATTTATACCTTTCCCTGGATTGATAATTTTTCCGCAGCAAGAAATTTTGCTGCATCAAAGGCAACTAATGACTGGATTTTGTGTATAGACAGTGATGAGTTTGTCTCAAAGTGGGATGAAAAGAACCTTCAGAAAATGATTTGCAATAATCCCCAGGGAATCGGCGGCATCTACCAGTGTAACACCTGCGGCTCCGGTGCCGGCCAATACCAGTCCCGCGATAAGGCTTACCGTCTTTATAACCGCACCCTGTTTCACTTTGAGCGAAGCATACACGAACAGGTTTGTCCGCTTCCTCCCTTCAAAAATAGAAGTTATTTTATGGTGTCTTTGGATGTTGACCACTTTGCTTATGCAGCTTCCAAAGAATTACTTCAAAAGAAATCCCTGCGAAATATTGCACTTCTGGAAAAAGAGCTGGAAGCAGACAATCATAATCCCTACACACTCTTCCAGCTTGGTCAAAGCTACTATATGCTGGAGGACTATGAGAAAGCGCAGAAATATTACGATCTTGGATTAAGTGAAGATGTGGATCCCCGTTTAGATTACGTAAACACCATGGTGGTTTCCTATGGGTACACCATGATTGAATTAAAGCAATATAAAAAAGCCCTGGAATTGGAGGGCCTTTACGATACCTTTTCAAATCGTGCTGACTTTGTGTTCCTGATGGGTATGATTTATATGAACAACGGTCTTCTCGATGATGCCATCGGCCAGTTTCAAAAGGCTACAACCTTTGCTGACTGCGAAGTAGTCGGTGCCAACTCATTTCGTGCCTGGTATAATATTGGAGTTATTTACGAATGTGCCGGATACAACTCCCAGGCAATAGAAGCGTATGAAAAATGCGGTGAATTTCCCCAGGCCAAAGCCCGCCTAATGGCTATAAAAAATTAGAGTTTTCTGTCTATTTCATATAACGGAGTTTCCATTATGAATTCTTTTTCCATCTGCTTAATTGCAAAAAATGAAGAAAAAAATTTAGAGAATTGTCTGCGTCCCCTTCTTGCGCTGGAGGAAGAAATTGTTTTAGTTGATACAGGCTCCACAGACCAGACAAAAACAATTGCTGCCAGATTAGGTGCAAAGGTGTTTGATTTCACCTGGGTTCAGGACTTTTCTGCTGCGAGAAACTATTCCATATCTGTCGCGCAAAATGACTGGGTTTTGATTGTTGATTGCGACGAATTAGGTTCTCCTGAAGAACAGCTGGAAAATCCATGTGAAATATTACTTTGCTTAAGGCACGTCTTCTGTCAGAGCCGAAAAATCCATATCTTTATTTTCAGCTTGGACAGGCATACTATGCCATCAAAGAATACGATACCGCACTTGGATATTATGACAAAGCGCTGGATCTTCCATTGGATTTATCTGCGGAATACGTTCAGATTCTTGTCTGCGGATGGATTAATTGCCTGAATGAACTGAATCGCTCCGAAGAAGCGCTGATCATGGAACAATATTATGAAAATTTTTGTAATTATGCTGACTTTGTCCTCTTAATGGGTCATGTATACACCAATACCGGACAGCCCATCAAAGCACTCGGTGAATACATCAAGGCAACCACCATCCCGCTCTGCCATTCAAAGGGAGCCAACTCTTATCTGCCATTTTTTTATATGGGTAATCTCTATCATGCTTTGGGAGATGATAAAATAGCAAAAATGATGTATGAAAAAAGTGGTGATTATCCCAAAGCACAGGAAGCTTTAAAGCAGCCTTAAAGTCTACAGGCTCTCAAGCATCTTTTTTACTCTATTGTCATAGGTATGAAATTCCTTTACCTTCTCATAACCATTTCTGGCTGTTCTAATACGCTCATCTTCATGTTCCAGATAGTATTGTGTCCTGGCAATGCAGTCTTCTATTGTTGTATAGAAGCAATAATCCTCCTCCTGAACAAATAGCTCTCCAAAATCCGGCTGGAAATCTGAGAGCAGGAACCCACCGCATCCCATAATATCAAAGGCCCGAAGCGGTATTCCTGAATAAATGCTCTTAAGGGAGATATTCAGATTAATTTTGCTGTTTTTAAATACATATGGCATCTGATTACAATAATCAACAGGTCCCATATTAACGGTTTTTATAAGATTCGGAGTTGCTTCAGGTGTATATAATTTGAACGCTCCCACATCGCTTAATCGCTCGATAATCTGTGTTCTCTCTCTTGCCGTCACCTCTCTTGCCAGGAAATAGTTGGCATACATCCACGACAAAGACTGCAGCTCCCCTTCTTCCAAAGCGATGGGGCAGACCTGCTGTAGGGCCGTAACAGCCTGATCGTTCAAAAACTGTTCCAATACAGGGACCGCATAGGAGCTAAGCTGCATCTGCATCAGCATTTCCAAATAGCTGTGAACAGGTTCATCCAGCCCATCCAGAAGCCCCATAAAATTCTGTCTCTGTTCTGTATACGTTGAACCAACAAAAGAAATATCACTTCCATATTGCTTTCTGACACCTGCACTGCTGAAAAAGGAATCATAAAAATGCACCGGAGCAGCCATTGGAAGATAATAAACTGTATGAACCCCTTTTTGTCTTAAGCTCTCAACTACAGCTTTATCAAAAATGTAAACGGTATTGGTTTCATACTGCACCTCCTTCGCATAAAGGAACATAAAGGGACTGTCATACGTCCAGGAAATATACCTTTGATTTAGATTGTGGCACACTCTCGCAACAGCCGGAAAAAAATTAAAGGAAAATATGAATTCATAGTCATCCTCTCCTATTTTCCCACTTAGCTCCTGCTCAAAGATTTCATCTTCTCTCATACTGACTTTTCCGTATGGAATAGCGTATTTTTCCACTTTAATTCCAGCCCTTTGAAAGCTGGCACAGATATATTCTTCGCAAAAGCAGTCCCATTGTAAATATAAAATTTTTCTCATCTGTTTCCTCCCGGATTGTGTGGAAAAATAATAATGTCCGCATGCTCACAGGCGATACATTATAACGTAAAATGAGGGTTGGAATAAATCCAACCCCCATGGTAGTTTGAGCTGTTATAACTCTTACTGCAGTAAGGATAATACACCCTGGTTTGCCTGATTTGCCTGAGCCAGCATTGCCTGACCTGCCTGAGCAAGGATATTAGAGTTGCTGAACTTAACCATCTCAGTAGCCATATCTGTATCACGTACACGTGATTCAGCAGCTGTGGTATTCTCTACTACGTTGTCTAAGTTGCTGATGGTATGCTCCAAACGATTCTGTTTAGCACCAAGCTCTGATCTCCAGCTGGAAACCTTCTCTAATCCTGTTTTAATCTTGTCGATAGAAGTTTTTGCGCTGTCATTGGAAGATAAATCTACATCATTAGCTACAGCATCTGCTGTTACAGCTTCTGTCTTGATAGAAATCTGAACGGAACCAGTATCTGCTCCTACATGAAGTTTTTTCTCAGCACCAAATGCAGCTTCACCGTTGAATTTGGTATCAGAACCGATTCTGTCGATTTCTGATTTCAGCTGTGTAACCTCATCATTTAAGTATCCGCACTGTGTTGTGCTGTTTGTTCCGTTGGCAGCCTGTACTGCTAACTCATTCATTCTCTGTAACATGTCCTGAACTTCACTTAAGGCACCTTCAGCTGTCTGAGCAAATGAAATACCATCCTGAGCATTTCTGGAAGCCTGTGTAAGACCTTTGATCTGTTTTCTCATGGACTCAGAAATTGATAAACCAGCTGCATCATCTGCTGCACGGTTAATTCTGTAACCAGAAGATAACTTCTCTGTTGATTTGCTCTGTGCGCTTGATGTTAAACCAAGCATTCTGTTAGAGTTTAACGCTCTCATGTTGTGTTGTACTACCATAATACATTCCTCCTTGAATTTACGGTCGCATCCATGCGACTCGTTGTGCTTGCAGCTTCATCCAGATTCAAGTGTACATGCTCTTTTCCTTCTGTCGCTGCCTGTTAAAGTAATTTGTTTTACTTGTATTATATATCGGTGGTATTTTAAAATACTTAACCCCGATTTATAACTTTTTTTCTGATTCCTTTATTTTTTTTGATCCATAAAAAAGGAATCCACATACTGTGTGCCATTGCTTGCTTTATAATAGTTTGACACCGCTCTCATTGACAGCTTCTTCTGCGTCAGCTCTTTCCTGCTTCTGGCCAGAGAAACACTGAGTGCATCTTTCGTGCGGTTTTCTGTGGTATATATCTGTGTCCCCAGATCCATGGTTGCACGAATTTTGTCCTGCAATGCCGCAATTTCCCCGGAGTACTGCTTCTGACTGCTCACCAGCTCATCACGAATACTCTGATAAACTGCATCAAAGCCTTCATCCAGCCTCTCCATCTGTTTTAGGAGCTCTTCCTTTTCATCCACAAGCCCGTCAAAGCCTTCCGCATCCAGGCTCTGTTCCATTGCAATTTTCTGCTGCTGCCTGCTCTTATCTAATATTGAATTCAGAAGCTCTTCCTTTTTTTCCAACGCTTCGATTAAAATCTGCAATTCGTTTTTCAATCCATCTATCCTTTCACAGGTGCTTTCATGACTTCCTTCCAGGTATCACGAATCATATGTGCATATTCAGAAGCTCTCTCCAGCTCCTCTTTATCCTTATGGACATTTCCCCGTATGAGTGCGTCCATAATAGCATCATAAATATTGTTGAATTCCTTCGATACCGGATATTTATCATTCAGAGTTGCCGCCAAATGATCAACGATACGTTCTGCTTTAATGATATTGGTATTTGCTTTCCCGTAATCTCTTTCATCAATTGCAGCCATCCCTATATTAATGAATTTAATCATGCCTTCATAAAGCATCAGGGTCAGCTCCGCTGGTGATGCGGTTAAAATCTTGCTGTTCTGATATTTTGCGTATGGATTTCCTGCTACTGCCATTATGTCACCTCGTTTTATGATGAGAATAGTCCACTGATTGCGCTTTGTTTAGAGGAAAGCTTTGCCAGTGCTGTCTCCATGCTGGAAAACTTGCTGTACCATTTATCCTCATATGCGGTCAATTTTTCTTCTGCATCACTTATTTTTGTATCGTAATTATCCAAGTCACTTTCATACTGCTTGTCATTATACACCTTATACATACTGCTGAAATCACTGTTTCCCATAAGAGAGGTCATTGATGTATAGAGATTCTGTGACAGTGCAGAGAAAAAATTCTGCACCTTCTCCGGATCTGATGCAATTGTTGATTTAAGTACGTCTGTACTGGTTGATGTACTGGAATCAGCTGAATCTCCATCAATATGAAAAGCGTAGCGCTCATTTTCATCTGCATTGAAATAGCCCAGTGTCTTAATTCCAAAATCTGATAAAAAGACCTGCTTATCCCCCATGGTAACACCGGCAGACATTACTGAATTAATCGTTGTAATTGCATTTCCCAGTGTCGTATCACGTCTGAGAATAGAATCCTTGATTTTCTTTTCCCAATCCGCAACCTCTGAGTCAGACAAAGCTTCCTTCTCCTCGGAGGTCAATGGTTCGTAGCCCTTCGCGGAATCAGCATTATACAAGGTGGCCATTTCGTTCATCAGTTTGTTATACTCGGTAAAGAAATTTTTGATAGTATCATAGATACCGTCTGTATCGTCCGTTGTTGCTATACTTGTTTCTTTAAAAGAGCCATCCGTGTTCTTTTCTGAAACATTTGATACGGTATAGGTGGTTCCGTTAATCTGGAACGTATTGGTATCAGATGTAAATCTGGCATTGTTTAGAACCAGAACAGCATCAGAGCCCTCTATCTTGGTTGAGCCGCTTCCGTCTGCCCTTTCTCCTGTTTCCAGTCCAAGCTTATCCAGTACATCCGCACTGCCTGAAAAAGTAAAATTATTTTCCTCTCCGGTTGCTTTTGAACTGACAAAGAATCTCTGCTGCTTTTCATCAAAGCTTGCGTTAACTCCTGCAGCCTGAAGCTGGCTGACCACGTCACTGATTTTTGTTTCTTCTCCGATAGAAACAGTAGTTGTTGTTCCACCGGAGGTAATGCTGAATTCATCACCTGCACTTAAGCCCAGATCTGTCAGCTTGGTTGATGATGCTGCACTACCGTCTGTGGTAACCTTCCCACCAGTCAGATAGCCGGCCTTTGCCAGCTGTTCCACATGGGCAGTCTGAACTCCATTGACCGCGTTTTCTCCTGCGGTAACAGAAATCAGACCCTCATCAGAGACTGTTGTTTTTTTCTTAATATAAGCACTGTTAAAGCGCATTTTGCTGACCATATTGGTATATAGACTGTATATCTTGGTATTCAGTTCCTTCCATACATCATTTTTCCAGCTTAATTTTGTTTTATCCTTTTTAAGGCTGGTAACCTTCATGCTCTTTGCGCTGACCAGATCCTGAATAATGCTTTCGGTATCCATCCCCGAGTTTAATCCGCTTAACCGAATTGCCATAATGCATCCTCCTAACGTTTCTCATCCACAAGGATACCTGCCATCTCCCAAACCTTGGCAATCATATCCAAAGTCTTTTCCGGTGGGAGCTCCTTGATTACTTTTTTGGTGTCCCTGTCTATAATTTTGATTGTAACACGGTTTGTTGCATCATGAATTCCAAACACAGCTTCCGAATTACTCATACTCTTGTTTAATTTTTCCACAGCCTGTCTGATTTGTTCTGTGCTTGGCTTTGAAGGCTGATATTGTGCCTGCTTCTCATCCTTTGCACTTCCATCCTGTCGGCTCTCAGTCTGTGCAACTGCAGCTGTTGTCGCATACACTGTCATTTTACTGTTTACCTGGCTGCCCGCTTCCGTGCCTGCATCTGCAGATAAATTCTGTTCTGTCTTCTGTACTGTCTGAGTCTGAATACTCATAACACTTCCCAATGGTTCAATTGCCATACTCTCCACCTCCATGTGAAAATTACTGTTTCCCACGCACAAACTTTTTGTGCAGTTCTATAGCTATTATCGGATAAAAAAAGAAAAATGTTTATACTTTACGATAAACATTTTTCCTGAAATTGCAATTTGACTTTGTCCTTCTGCAGTTTTTGTGAAAAAAGCTATAATAATCCCTTTAAAGCTTCAATTCCTGTGGCTGCAGCAGCCTCCTTCGTTGATTCCTGAATCTGTACGTATACCTCTTTTCGGTATACCGGAATTTCCTTTGGTGCCGTAATACCAATCTTTACCTGCTCACCCTTAATTTCCAAAATGGTGATTTCAATGTCATTGTTAATTACAAGGGCTTCGCCCTTTTTTCTGGATAATGCCAACATATTATTCACCATCCTTTCTTGCTTTTAAAATGTCATAAATCGGGAATTTGCTGCTTAATCCATCATTCTCTGCGATTACCTGGCGCGCTATGCCATTGTCCGTATTGATTACAATTGGTCCTTTTAAATTAATGGTCATCTTCGTTATATCTTCCGGAACCGTAATCGTGACAAGAACAAGCATATCCTCCATTTTGATTTCACCAAGAGGAGAGAGCAGCTCATCTTCAACTATCGGGTCATAGGTCTCAACAATCTGCAGCGGGTTGACAACAGGAAGTGCAAATGTGCCCTCCTGCATGGACTGAAGCCACTGAATTCCCTCGCCACAGCTGTCTGATTCATCATGAATCAGTGCAAAATCTGTCAGCTGGGGAAATCCAACCAGCCCGCCTGCAAAATGAATCAGTTTATCATCTGCAATATCTATACTGCCAAATAACCTTGTCTCTACTTTCATTCATAAACCTCCTGCTATATTTGATTTTGTTATCCGTACTTTTTCTATAAGTAATTAAGTAACGTTGTCTGTGTGATTTTACCGGTTGCCATTAATGCAGCCTGATAGGAAAGCTCTACACTGCTCAGCTCAACTGCTACCTCTGTCAGGTCCGCATCCTCATTTTCCGAGGACAGGGTCTTAAAGCTTGTCTGCTGGGAGGAAAGGCGGTTCTCCACCAGATCCACACGTGCTGCACGGTTACCAACCGACGTCAGCGCAGTATTTGTCTGGCTTAAATATCCCTGTGACTTTGTAATTCCACTCTCGAAGCATTTCTGCATTTTTCCCTCCAAATAGGTTTTTGCCTTATTGGCGGCATCCAGTTTTTCCTGCAGGCTTGCCTTTGTCGTATCATCTGTGGCATTTTTTACCAGATTTTCCAGCTTGGAAATCGCAGTCTCCATGTTCACAACATCTTCAACCGCAGTTATCATTTCTCCAATGTCTCTCCCGATGTCAGGTGTAAAAACTTCACTTGCCATGGTATTGACACGAATGCTCTGTCCAAAACCGACATCATAGGAAATAATCTGTTTGGAATCATCATCTGTCTGACCGTTTAAATATCCTTCATTATATTTTAATGTTCCGCCTGCGGTTGTGGTTTCACAATAAAAATAATGTTCCGGTCTTAGGTCGTTCTTGCCCCATTCGGATTTATCATAGGTGATTCTGATTTCTGCTTCATTAATATCATTTCCGGCCGCATCAGTGGTTCCCGGAAGATCCTTTACTCCCTGAAGCTTATCCCTCAGACTGTCAGAAAGAATCAGTTCTCCTGTTTCAGGAATAAAAACCGCTGCGTCCGATGCGTCCCCCTGGAGTGCCATATAGGCATCCTGTGTACTGTCATTGGCAGAAATGACAGTCGCCGTAACTGTCTGCTGATTTCCGTCCGCATCATAATATTGAATAGAAGGTGCTGTCCCCGCATCACAGTCATCATAAGCTAACCGAATACGATACAAGGTATTGTTTGAAATATCATTTTCTGTAGTTGTCAGGCCCGCTGCCCCTGCTTCAGTAAGATTTTCCAGATTGTCCGTAGACACGTAAGTCATGCTTCCAATATCGGAGGCCGTCAGCTGCTCTGTCACCGTATACTTCTGGGTGGTATCCTTTCCAAAGGTCAGGGAGGTGTCTGTACGATAGCCCGTAAAAACATATCTTCCGGCATAATCCGCATTTCCAATGGCATACATTTCGTCGCGAAGGCCCTTCAGGTTATCCAGAATCTTCTGTCTGTCATCTGCTGTTTTAAAGCCCTCAGAACCCGTGGTGCAGTCAGAATACATATCATTGATAACGCTGGTCGCCGTATTGATGGCATCCTCTGTGATGGTCAGCCAGCTTTTCGCATCCGGAACATTGTTCTTGTAATACTGGTTTACCTGACTCAAATTGGTACGAAGTCTTAATGCACGGATTGCCACAACCGGGTCATCACTTGGACGGTTTACCTTTTTTCCGGTAGAAAGCTGAGTATTCAGCTGGTCCTCCAACACTTTATTGCCATTGATATTTCCAATTGCATTATTCTGAATAATTTTATTGGTTATTCTCATACTCTACGCCTCCAAATTTTAGCACACAGGAAAGTCCTGATGCCCGTTATTTTTGCGACTTACTTCATTTTAGCTTAAACACCTGTCTGTAAAATCAATCTGTCATATACCTCTGTCAAAACCGAAATCATCTGGCTGGCCAGCTGATAGGCATGCTGGTACTGCACCAGGTTTAAAGCCTCTTCATCTGAATCGACACCACTGATGGAAAGTCTCTGATTATCAATGGTTGTTGCGATATTGCTGTAGCTGCTGTAAAATGTATTGGCATTTTGTGCATTCAGCGCTACATCTGAAAGTACACACTGCAGAAATTCTCCTGCGCTGCAGCCACGGAAACTCATCATGGACGTATCACTTTTTAATTTCACCAGCTCAGTCGCTATATCATTTTTACTGTTCTCATCCACACCACCGGTATGAGTTGCCAGCTTCTGTGGGTCGTCTATAATATCCGTATTGATATTGAAATTTTGTGCTGTCAGATAATAATAGCTGTCGTCCTTGCTGCTTATCACTGTCCCTGCTGCAACAGAAGCGGAATCTGTAAATTTCATCTGTGTGCTGTCCGTCGCTGAATCTGCTACAAATAATATATCGGCAGAATTTCCATGTCCATCAATAGCTCCATCCTGAGTTAATACTTTATTAAACACCTCTGAAAAGGTTCTCGTCCATTCATTAAGCTGCTCCTGATAATATGGGATTCCCTGATACGCCACAGAATATCCGACATTGGCATCCTTGCCGACACGGCTGCTGTCCGGCTGTGTCTGGTTTTTGGTTGTATCATTGCTGATGGTAAAGGTATAGTCGGAAATCAGCCCATCATCTCCATAGGTAGCTGAAAAATCATCAAAATAATATTCTTTATTTCCCAGTCTGATAACGCCACCGTCACTTGGAAGCGTGCAGGCAGCAAGTGTTTTTAAATAGCTTGCACTGACATCGACCTTGACTGTTGTTTTCCCCTCTGCGTTGGCTCCGATTTCACTTACGGTTCCCTGGAAATTCTCTGCATTGTTTCCATCCCTGATTTCTATCAGTCCGCGCAACTCCCCACCAATCTGGTCATTATAAATAGAAAACTCTCTTCCATCACTCCAGTAAATATTATAAAGTCCTGTTGCATCAGACTGATTGGTATCCGCATAATTCGGTTTTGCCTGACATGCCAGTTCATTGTACCGTCCCGCATCAACAAGAGTCTGCCCTCCGGCAATTTTTACCAGATATCTGGTGGCCCCTGTTGTCCTGTCCGGATTATTGGTATCGCGAACCTGCTGCTCCTCTGTCTCAACATCGACAATCAAAGACAGCTTATCGATAATCAAATCTCTCTGATCCCGCAATTCATTGGCCGTTGCGCCGGTCAGTTCGATGACGTTAATCTGCTTATTCAGGGAGGAAATCTCCTGTGCATAGGAATTAATCTGTGCAACCTTGTTTTTAATTTCCTGATTTGCATCAATCTGCATGTTCTGCAGGTTGGAGGACATGGTGTTAAAATAATAGGTCAGACTCTGTGCATATCCCACAAACTGCGCCTTTGTAGTAGAATCCCCGGGATTCTTAACCAGCTCTTCCAATGATGCGTACATCTCATCAAAAATAGCATTGAAGCCCTTTACCGTGGAATCATCCTTGAAATAATCCTCAATCTGCTTCATATAATACTGCAGCTCTTCATACTCACCCTTCTGGGCATTGTTATTCCAGTACTTAAAATCATAAAAGGCATCCCTCTGACGCTCTATTGCCGTGGTATCAACACCGGCTCCCGAGCATCCGTAGCTTGTATAAGTACGAAGTGCATTGGCCGCCTGCTGTGTTACCTGCTGGCGGGAATAGCC
Organism: uncultured Lachnospiraceae bacterium; assembly: GCA_964619485.1. Classification (GTDB taxonomy): domain Bacteria; phylum Bacillota; class Clostridia; order Lachnospirales; family Lachnospiraceae; genus UBA2882. The sequence goes on along the minus strand of CAZUCI010000001.1, from coordinate 95,733 downwards.
TTCTGTATTTACATTGGAAATATTGTTGGATGTGGTATTTAATGCAGCATTCGCCGCAGTAAGACCCGTATATGCGATATTCAGTCCAAAAAAGGTAGATGCCATTCTGCTCACTCCTTACTTCATCTGTCTAATCCTGTTATTTTCTCTCAAAGGTCACCTGGCTGATCATGCTCCCAGTGTACTGATCATATGCTCCAGCATTTCACTGACAACATTGATATACCGGCTGGAAGCATTATAGGCATTCTGAAATTTGATCATACTGCTCAATTCTTCGTCGTCGGAAACGCCAACCACCTGCTGCCTTGCAGTTTCTGTGCTGTTCACTGTGGCTGTCTGGTTCTCATAAACACTTTTGAAAACAGAGCCTGTGTTCGCCACCTGGCTGACCAGATTGGAATAGTAATCCACCAGATTACTCTTGTTGGTTACGTTCGGGTTTAAGGTATAGGATTCTGTAGTAAACACATTTTGCAGGCTTTGGGCCGCTGCATAATCCTCTTTCCCATCCGGACGGATAAAATTTAAAAGTGTTGCTTCTTTTTTTAAATCAGGGTTAATACACAGGTTTGTAATGGAATAAAGTGTATTTTCCTTTCCATCTGACAAATCCTCTGCCACGTAATTTCCGCTGTCGTCATACCCCTTGCTGGCTATCTTTTGAAACATCTGAAGCGGATTGCCTGCGTCGTCAACAAGATATCCATTAGCCGGGTCGGCCGCATCAGAAAGAACCTTATTAAACTGCGTTGTCACAGAATGAATCAGATTGTCAAACTCTGCCTGAACATTCATGATAATCGACTGGGAAATCGTCTCATTATAGGTCTTTGCATTTAAATCAGCATAATCAGCCCGATGATCTCCTCTTGCCAAAAGCTGTGCCTTAATTGTTCCGATATCAGTATCCCTGTCTGTGGACACAGTCTGTGTCACATCAAATACTTTACAGTTGCTGATATCCGGTTTTGCCGTTCCATCTGTGCCAGTTGTTACCTTGGCATCAATTTTCCAATAAGGGGTGTAAAAACCGGTATCTCCGTCGATAGTCATACCAATCTCATAGGTCTGGTCGCGCCCAACCAGCTGATGTCCCTCTGCTTTAACCAGTACGGCGCCATCATAATCTTCACTGTAATCTATATGTATCAGTCCGCCAAGCTCGTCAAGCAGACTGTTCCGCTCATCTCTTAAATCGTTGGCATGCTCTGCACCGCCAACCTCTATTTTAATAATTTCATCATTTAGTACATTTATTCTTTTGGCAATCGTATTCACCCGGTCTACATTACCCTTTACCTGGTCATTCAGATTGTCCTGAAAATCACTCAGATCCTTGTATACCGCCTGTGAGCGTTCCAGAAACTGTGATGCACGCTGCACAAGAAGCCCCTGCTTAACTGTACTGGAAGGCTCCTTTGCCAGCTCCTGTACAGCCTCCCAAAGGCTGTTTAAGGACTCGTTAAAAGACTCTCCATTCAACTCACCCAGCAAATCCTCAACCTGTGATAAGGCGCTGTAGGAGGTCTCATAGAAAGACTTACGGCCCACTTCTTCTCTATATGTTTGATCCAGGAAATAGTCTCTGACCTGTCTGGTCTGAGAATAATAAACTCCCAGTCCCGTCTGTTTGTTTGACACGGAACCGGAGTTCACAGAAATGGTATTATATCTTCTGTCAGCCTGCGCAATCTGCTGTCTGGTATACCCTGCGGTACCGGCATTGGACAGATTATGTGCAACTGTATTCAGTGCATTTTGACTTGATTGTAATCCAGATGTTCCGATATATAAATTGCCCATTAAAGACATAAGCTATCACCTCTTTGCAGCTACTGTCTGGCATCGAAAGCACCTGCCCCTGCGCCAAGATTACTGCCGGAATTAAAAGCATTCCGATCATAATTTGCCGTCTCCGGTGCTGCTTTCAGACTCTTAATGACGTTCATGTCATATTCAACCATTTCCAGAGAACGTTCAATGAGATCCCTGTTATGATTGTTAACGCGAACCATCTGATCCATAGTAAGCTTCAGCCTTCTGTGAATTTCCGAAAGTCTGCCTGCCTCGGCAGGTCTTGATGCCAGCATAACTGTCAGCTGGTCTAATTTCAGTGTCATAACATCCTTGTTAAGTACGCTGGCCACGTCCTTCATTACCTGTTCTCTCTGTTTGTCCAGGCTGTTAATATGACCAACGATTATTTGTTCCTCATCCGTGATTTTTCCTAATTTTTCAACATCGCCCTCAATAATGGCAGGCGTCTTCTGCATGGATAACTCCAACAGCTTTTCATATTCACTATTTTCCTGTTCTAAAAAACTGCAAAGATTTTCAATCAGACTTGCCATTGGAATTTCCTCTCTACAGGGTCATTGCTCCCTGATTCCATTTTTCCAGAAGTTTATCTGCTAAACTGTCAGCACTTACATCATAGGTTCCCGCATCAATCTGCGATTTAATAGAATTAGTAAGCTCGCTTCTCACATCAGGTGCACCTGCAACTGCTGCCTTAGCTGTCTGTATATCCTTGCCAGCACTGGAAATAGAAACCGCATCCGAAAATCCTTTTCTGGATGTTTTATCCGTTTTGGCTGTTTGAGCTGTATTATACAACTGCTGAATCTGAGTATATGGTCCGATACGCATAAGACCTTCCTCCTTCCATGGAATGCTCAATTTTGTGCATTTTTCTTTCTTCAGAAATAGTATCGGCAGGATTTCGGGGAAACTTTAGAGAAAAATTTAAAAAAGATTTCTTTGTATAAACAGCCCTAAAAAATGCCTATTTTCTTGACACATTCCGCAAAGAAGTTCAAAATAAAAGAACATTACAATGATATGTTTAACTATCTGCACGTAGCAAATCAGTGATATTTTAAGTTACGCAATTACTATTAATCAATGTTAAGGAGACATCTTTAAATGTATAATATAAAATTAAAAGATTATGTGGCACACGAGGACGATACTCTATACACAGCATGGTGGAATTGGTCAAAATCGGGAGGGGAGACTCTTGTTTTAGATTCAGAAGATAAATTTATGGGAATACTAGGTAAATGTGATTGGGAAAGAATAATCGCATCTAATACAAATGGCGGTGAACATGTTGGAAACTTTGTAAATAAAGATTGTACGACACTAAAGAATACTGAAGATATATATAAAGAAGCGCGAAATATATTCAGCCAAAGAAAGTTTAATTTTATTCCTGTTTTAGATGAAAATAGAAATGTAATTGATATATTTACTCGAAACAGAGCTTTTTATAAGTCCCTTTTTGATAGTGATAATTTACCACGAATGCATTATGCAAGAATGATATGGGATAGTGCTATACAAGCTAAATCATTGGGATATAACGCCATTAGCATAATCGAGTTTGGTGTTGCAGGTGGCAACGGCCTTTTAACTATGAAATTTCACGCTCGTGAAATAGGACATCTAATTAATATTAATATTAATGTATATGGTTTTGATACTTCTAATGGGTTACCTCCAGCGCAAAATTCTCAGGAACGTAGTGACATTTTAAATATGTCATACTACTGGAAAGCTGGTCTTTTTAAAATGGATTATGAACGACTATATGATAAATTAGAAGATACAACACTAATACTAGGGGATATGAAGGACACTTGTGCGTCTTTTTTTGAGCAATACAATCCAGCACCGATCGGTGCAATAGCATTAGATACCGATTTGTATACTTCTGCTGTTCCTGTCATGAAATTATTGTCAAGCAATCAGTATAAACACCTGATGCCAAGAATTTATTTATATGCAGATGATATTATGGGAGGCTATGAATGTGTTGGGGAAAATGCAGCAATAAAGGAATTCAACGAAAGAAATAAAGATATTGCATGTATCTCACCAGAAGGTTCTCAAGGGGGAACTTGGTGGTTATTTAGTGAAACAAGAGTTTCAAACAATCACAATGTAAAAGTTTGCCATTTATTTAAACATCCGGATTATACAAAGTATATTCGAAAAAATTTCTTACAATTACCCCTAATTAATGATTCTTCAATTTTATAATCTAACAATTTACCACAATCAAAAAGAGATATTTGTGAACGGATTAAATCCATTCACAAATATCTCTTTTTGATTGTGCCCACTTACCATCATACGTATAATTATCCACATCACAAAATCGGCAAAACGGTAACGGTTTTGCAAAAAAATCAAATATTTGTTGTACATCATCAACCTTATAGATATCTATAAAATCTCTTGGTGAAAGCTTCATATCCTTACATTTATCTGGAAAAGCATCCAAGAAATGATGTACACAAGAAATCTTTGTACATGACAATTTTCCATCTGATAGTTGAATACAAAGATTCGCCATATAACAATTAGACCAATTATGTTTTGCAGGTGAATTTGTGTTATCTGACTTTAAAGTCATTGTTTCTTTTCTCCATGTTCCATCTACAATGATTTCATTTCCACTATTAAATCTTGAATCAATTCCGCTACTAATTAATTCATCCCGCATACTTTCATAATCTAAATCCAACGGATAAGGTGAAAAATCAATGGCAATGCTATATTCTCTACACTTTTCGAAAAATTCTTTGCTTTGCTGTTTTAGCAAGATTCCATTAGTTAAAAAACCGATCCTGCTACTAGGGAAATTTTTTCTTGCAATTATTGCATATTCTATTGCACGTTTATTCAGGAATGGTTCTCCGCCAGTGAGCTGAATTCGATATGCATCTCCACCAGATAATTCAGCTAAACGTTTCATATCTCGCTCATAAATTTTTATATCTGTAAATGTTTCTTTTGCCAAGGGCGAAAAATTATTACATCCTGCACAATTTAAATTGCAATGTTCGCATAGATGAACAGAAAAACCCAGTTGAGTATTAGGCATCTTCTTTTCGTTTTCTCTACTAATACTCTTTAGTAAGTTATTGTTTTCTTCCAATAATTTATATTGTTTCATTTCAAATCTTAACTGATAAATCAATGAATCTAAAAGAAACTCAACTTTTTCTATATCTATCTCTTTATTAATTAAAATAGTATTACTAATTTCCAAATGTTTATCTTGCATAGTTGCTACTAAAATTGAGCCTTTATCAATATGAGATAATTGGGATAGTTCTATAACCGATTTTCCCCAAAACTTTTCCTGAGTACCAGTTGCCTTTGATGAGACACAGAAACACTTTATTCTATCACAAGCACCAATTTTATCTATCCAGGATGCTAACACCCCAGCAACTTCTCCTGTTCCATAAATGACAACTGCCTTATTCTCACTTAAATACTTTAACAATTGTTCCTTTGTATCAATCATCTGTACAATCTCCTCTATTATTCGCATACAGTTTTTGAACAAATACTTCTCTCATCCCTTCAGAAATCCAATGTCTACCATCCGTTGTAACTCGATCTCTAACCTCATAATATGATGGTGCTTCCACCTCTTCTACTAGTCCTAATGCCAAATATGCATGGCAGTTATAACAATATGGCAGACAACATTTATTTCCCACTTTTTCATAATGGATTGATCTATTCAAATCTTCATACAAATTATCAAGATACGGATTTCCTCCAATACATTTGTATGCCTCCCCCGTTTCTAAATTGAAATGAAATGCAAATACTCCTGCCATACAATTTTCAAATCTTTTTTGATTTATAGTTTCCATTTTGTATTTAAACATAGCTGAATTAAAACACTTCCATGTATCATCAAACTGTTGTAAAGATAAATTAGTTAAAACTTCTAAGTTTTGTTTATTGTCATTTCGTGGGACTGTACAATGAGGTAGCGCCCCAAAGTTTCTTTCCGAAAACTCTTTTATTTCCGGAATTAGAGATATGATTTCATCACTTGGAACAAGTTCAATAGAAACTGAACATCCCAAATCCCACATTCGATTCACATTTTCAGCAAAAATTTCCAATAATCCCTTTTTCTTTAATTCAAGATAATGAAAAGAAAATTTTAAAAACAGTTTTGAGAAATCAACATTCTCTTGAATAAGAGAATCAAATGCTTTTGTTATTGTTCCGTTTGTCACAATAGAAATGTAATGCCCCTCCGCAATCAATTCACTAATAACAGATGGTAATTCTTTGCAAAGCATCGTTTCCCCATTACCGCAAAAATTAATGAGTGCACTTCCACCTAAGCGCCATCTTGATAAAGCTGCCCTAATGAATTTTGGGCTGTGCATAAGAAGCTCATTATTTTTAAAATCGCCATGCTGTCTGACGTAACAATAATTACATTGCAAATTACAAACATTAAGTGGAACCAAAGTATCAATATATTTTGTGATTTTATTTTCGGATTTCCTATTTCTCAACAAACTTTTTTCCAATATTTTTGCATCTGCTTCATAAATATAAGCCTTAGCTGCTTCAAATATATGACAATATGCAATTCCTTTACCATCCAGTTCTTCAGATACAAGCTTAATTGATTCCATATCTTCGATAGCTATGAAAACTGCATTTTCTAAAGTAAGGTCATTTTTATCAATACAAGGATAGCCATCTTTAAAATCAACGCACCATTTGTAAGAATATGTATCGCAAAACCCCACTATGTTTAAATTTGGATCGAGTTTGTCATAATACTGCATCGCAATTCGACCAGTTCCCCAAATGAAAATCTTATCATGTTCTTTTAGTACTTCATATTTTACTCTCACTAGTCTTCTGTTTCTCCTTTACAATATTGTCAAAAACCAATTTTCCAACATGTAAATCCTCCATATCAAATATCTTTTGACCATTTTTTTCAATACATGACCATTGCTTATTTTCGCAACTATGGATATTAAAGATAAATGCTTCCAAATTCTCCCTATTATTCCTTTTTTGATCTCTCACAGTATCAAATAAATCAACATAACGACAATTCGATTCTTCATCAAGCCATATTACTGTATTTCCATTATAAGTCAGAAAAACATATTCATTTTCCACCTTAAATACATCAAAAATACCTATATTCATACCATCCATTAAAAATATACTACTATATTTATCATGATATAATGGTATACATTCAATTTTCTTTTTATCCATATCATAAATTACTATTCCATTAGATTCATGCGAAAAGACAAAAACTTTTCTATCAATTTGCTTTGCATACCAAAATGCATACATCTCTTCGCAATTCCAAATCCAATTAGGAAGAAAGAATTTTTTATGTTCCATTGTTTCCGGTTCAATCACTTGCAATGGTTGTCCCTCTCTCAAAGGTGAAATAATAATAGAATTATCAGAAGTAATAATTGAATATTTCCCATTTTCTTCCTTTTCAGCAAAAACCATTTTTCCTGTTTTCTTAGATAAAAAAATATTTTTGCTAGCCGCATTGCCAAACAAAACTATATCTTCTGGCGTCATACTCATAGTTGTAAAATTTACGCCCATATCCTTCTCAAATGCAAGTTCTTTTGGCCATTCGGAGAAAATTATCGCACTCTCCGTCTCCATATCTACTCTAATGACTTGTTTGGTCCAAGAAGGCAATAACCATAAATATTTCCCATCTTCAATTACTTTTCTAAACTTCTGGATATATTCACTCTCATCAACCAGACAGGATATAGGATACTGTTCTACTTGATTACCAATTAAATCATATGTATAAATGAATAACTCATTTAGTGGAATCATCCAAATTTTATTATGATAATAACACAATGAGATAAATTTTCTCTCATTCCAAAGAACATAAGGTAATCTTGCAATGCAGCTTACTTCTTCTGTATTTAAATCCATCTTATACAGCCCTTCTGAATTGCACGAAGTAAAGTACAATTGATTTTCTACCACAGTCCCCGCGTTAATAATAATTGGAATAGCTACCTCTTCGAAATGTTCAAAGTATTGCTCTATTCTCTTTTCAATTTTGTCAAACATCCATTCGTGAAAAAATATTTCTAACTTTTTCGCAGGATATTTACAGTAAATTGTCTCAGTATATTCCAATAGTTCTTTTACTGTTATACTTTCGCTCAAATTATCAAATCTAATATCTGTTCGAGTATAGCAAAATTCTTGTATCCAAAGTCCTCCGCACTTTTTCAATTTTTCCATCTGTTCACTAGAAAGATTGTAACTCTCTAAGTCTCTGTCAGACGTCAATAACACATTAATATTTTCTTCTTTTAAGCTTTCCATCACACACAAAGGAGTCGTCCACATATGTAATCTAACTACATTAGTCCAGGTTTTCGCTCCGCATTTTTCAAAAACAAGATTATGAAATCGTTTTAAAGATTGTACATATTCTTTAGCTTCGACTTCACAATGTGAATATTCAGCTCTTTCCGAAATATTCTTTGAATAATCTACATTAGTCAAAGAATCTAACCCATGCCACCCTAACCTTAACCAGCTGTTTTGACATATTTCTTCCCAATATCTATCTTGAAGCATTGCTATATTAAAATTTTGATTCCTTTCGAAAACATAAAGATCACATTGCAATCCATATTTTTCATGCCAACGCTTTATTGCTGCTAACATAGGTTCTTCAAAAATGCTCTGAGGCTCATTTTCATAAACCCATTGAAAGCATCCAATTACATCATCTACTGAAAAATGCACCCATTGTCCTATATTCATTCTTTACTCTTTCTACTCAATGATCTGCTTTAATTGATTCTCGTATTCCTCAAAATGCAAATCATAATAGTTTTCCTTATTTTCATTATCCTTAAGAAGTCTATAAATTTCGCTTTGAACACACGCAATATCATCTCGACAGATTTTTAGGTCCAAATAACTTATATAAGAAAGGGTTTTTATCCATTGAAACACTCCCTCTGTCTTTCTAGTTCTACTAGGGAGTGCAATACACGGAGTTCCGGTTAGTGCACAGCTAATCACGCAATGAAGTGCATCTGATATAACAAGTTCTGCTGAACTGATTTCATCTATCTTTCTCTTCAATATTTCGTCCTGTTCCTCTTTTTGTATTGGACAATGCCATTGCATGCTTGTCTGAGAAACGTTTTTTTTACTTGATTCAGCATAATCAACTATCTCTTCTCTTTGTTCTTTCGAAAAGACACTCTCCATATCCGTTCTTAAGCACAGAACTATTCCACTCCTGTTTTTCTTTTGTTCCATACCATTTAAAAGCAGCGCCATATCAGGCATTAAAAATTGTGGAATATCTTCACCAAAGATTTCCTTGCCCCTTTGAAGAGAAATTTCTTCTCTGTAACAGATTGTCAGATTGTTATGTCGTTTAGCATACAATAACATTTTTTTCTCTCTGTTTTTTCCATATAAATCATCACTAAAATATACCGATTGAGGTAAAATAACGGTTTTATTCTCGGGAAACCAATTCAAAAGATGCTGTACTGTTTCACCATCAGGCCACAACGACCCTAAAAAGCCGCCACCTGTTACTAAAAGTGTATCTGTTAATGATATTAAAAAATGTATATCACTTCTATTCTCTTTAAATTCATTTCCTGTCAACTCTATACATTGATAGTCTGGAAACATTTTTTTTAGATAAATTCTCTCAGAAAAAGAAATAAGATAATCGCCTGTATTTGAATGATCTGGTACTCCAATCAAAAAAAGTCTTTTTTCATCAATGCTTTTTTTCAAACTCATCAAAGCATCTCGCAACTCATTCTCCTCATTTGGTTGTGTGTCCGCCCAGTAATCTTTATTTTCATACAATGTAATAATAGGTATTTTATCCCTAATAGCCTTCTTGGCCACAATTGACATTTCTTTTTCATGCAAAAAAGACGAGATAACAAGGCATGAGAGATTTTCTGTAACAGCATCAGAAATATTAATAATGTCTGATTCACCTATTCTTCTAGTATAGGAAATTGTATTGCTATCAACAAAGACAATTTGAGCCTCTATTTTTCCAATATACTCTTCGTAATTTTTCAAAAGCCCCCATGTATGATTTCCAATTCCATATATTCCAACTTTGTTTCCTTTATCTGACAATGGTATTTTTTTGAGTATATTCACTAAATATTTTCTTCTATACTCATACACATCATCAATAAATTCTTTCTCCCTTATTGAAATCACTCCTGTATGGCACAATGTATTTTTTATACATTTTAGTATAATCTTCAAATTTCCAGCATTAGGTATTACATTCTTAAGGCTATTCCAAAATCTATATAAAAAATCCAACTGTGCAGCTTCTATCAATCCATAATTTTCTTTTATCACTCTTACTAATGTACTTCTTTCAACATTACAGTAAGAAATGTATGTCAGTTCCTTTATTTTCGTTGAAATATATTCAAGCCAAAAGAGTTTTTCTTCCGTTTCAAGCCCAGACGTATCTAGAGTTTCGAGCATTCCACAAACAAGTTCGTATGCACTCAAAATTTTTCTAGTACTAATTTCAGATTTCATTATAGAATTGAAACGAACGCAATAATTGTACATTGGAAAAGGCATATACATTACCCTAATTGCATGGAGCATGCAATCAAAAAAGAATTTGTGATCTTCATAAATTGCATTAGGAAGAAATGAAATACTATTTCTATTAAGATAAGCTCTTTTCACCATATACATCCATACCGACACACGCTCTGTATCTATGTATTTTTCTACAAATTCTCTTCCTGTATACACTTTTGATGCGTCAATTTTTGAAAACCTCGAATATATCTTTTGTATTTTTTCTTCATCACTTCTAACATTAGCATCAAATGTAACAATTTCGAGATTATTTAACTTAGCATAAGAATATGCCTTTTCCAAGCAATCTGTATTCATCCAATCATCTGAATCGCAAAAATACAAATATTCTCCCACAGCTAAATTGATGCCTGTGTTTCTTGCTTTACTTAGTCCACTATTAACAATAGAGCTGACCTTTACATTTTCATATTTCCTTGCATACTCTTTAGCAATCTCCAGCGATTGGTCTGTCGAGCCATCATTAATAATGATAATTTCTATGCCCGCTAATGTTTGATTTATACATGAATCGAGACAACGTGGTAAGTATTTATCTGTATTGTAAACCGGTATGATAATAGATACTTTTATCTCTTCACTCATATTACTTCTCCTCACAATGAACAATCTTGATATAATCACTCGAAATTGTATGCAATACGGATATTTCCCACTAACATTCCTCTTCTAATTTTAACCATAATCTACGTGAAACAATTCTCATTATTTCTCTATTATCTATCACATTCCCAAACGAATTCTCTTTAAACGATACTTTAACAGCATCTGAAATAGATTGACTTTCAATAGTAATTACACAAAGGACATCTTCTTTATTTCTTAAAGAAGGAAAATCTGGTTTGATTACAGGTATCCCAAATAATTTTTGCCCCTCTCTTGCTGCTCGATCCCAAATAACGCTTGGATAATCCAATCCAATCTGATCAAAATACAACAATATTTGTTTGCAGCAATTGCCAGCACCATAAAAAATCAGTTTTTTATTTTCTATCAATTCCTTATAATTGTCGTCCTGCTTTACTATTGTTTTCATCAGATCTTCACTTAATCCAAGTGAATCCATTTCTGAATGAGCCTTAACAATTGGTATAACCAATCCAGCAACATCATCGGGCCATAATGCAAGTCTATTTAACATCATATCGTGCTTAGACTCAGCTCCTCTTCGAAGAAAAGTTGATGATCCAATCAAATCTTCAAGCATGATTTCATACCAAGAGGTTTCTCTTGCAGCATCCCAGAAAATATCAGCTTTGTCCAAAGAGGGATCCTTCCATGGTTTATCAGCGCCAGCAAAATGATATATATATGCATTTTCACGATTTTCTTTATATTCCTTCCACATGGCTGAAGGCGCATAAGGAACTACCTTCATCGCAATTCGATTAACATCGACATTCCACTTGTTATCAATATACTTTACTTTTCCCTGACAAAACAGATTTAAAACGTCCTGATCAACCAAGTCACATTCATGCGTTGCTGCATACTCAATCATTTTTTCACACAGTTGATTTTCCGAAACTTTTTTCAAATTTATCAGAAGAACACCAGCCTGAAAATAGTCATAGATATTCTTTATTCCCAGTTTTTTCATGTATTCACACTGGTTATATGCCGGAGATTTATTGGAACCTGAAATAATTGGATCTCTAACTGCTCCCAAATACATATCTTCCAAATCGGTATGATAGAGGGAGGCAACGTCCTTACAAACCACCATGTCTGCATCTAAATATAAAACTTTATCATAATTGACAAGTACTTTGGGTAAAAAAAGTCTAAAATAGGTTTCTGGAGTAAAATTTCCTCGGACAAAGAAATCTTTATTTCCAAGTAATGCTGAAATATCAACAAATCTTATTTTTGCATTAGAAAAAGTAGAAACCATTTTCTGAAGCATTTTGATATTTCGAATTGCACCTTCACTATCAAACTCCGGTTTATTTCTAAGAACCAGTATATCGTAGTTGTTCTCCTTCGAACCATTTTTTAATAAAGAATGAAGCATAATTCCAAGCATCGGCATATAATACTCATTGCAAGAAACAGCAATTGCAATATTATTTTTCGAAAATGCAGGATATATATCAGGAATTTTATCAGTATTTTGTAACAAAGTCATTTTTAAATGTTTTACTTTCAAATTTGGTTTATCAGATAAAAGTTTAATCATATAAATACTTAAAAGACGTTCAGCCATAAATGCTAACGTTCTTGTTTCCTGTTCACTCAGATATGTAAAATCAATTTTAGGTTCTGTCCTTTCAAGAATTGAAAATAGCCATTGACTATAATCCATAAAAATTTCTTTTTTCATGACAAACATATTGTACCAATAAGCATTTTTTCCATTTCTAAACTCATCAACTGCTCTTGCATATTCTGGGTATAATTCCAGAACACTCTGACATGTTAAATCAAAATCGGATGCATGAAGATTATCTAAACTGCTAAATTGAACCTCATTTGATAGTGCTCCCCATACAGTTGTGTCAATCATCGGTGGTAAAATGATATCATATCCTTTTATGCATGCATAAATCTCATTATCTTTTAATCCAATTTCATTTTTATACCCTTCATCAATTCTTGGAAATAGGACAACTCCGCCTTCACTTACCGCATTTGGTATCTCTCGAAATGCAAAATGTCTCCGATAATGCATAAAACCGTAATAATCTGCATCCTCATTTTTCCACGCCCAATATTGTGCTGTAAGTTCACAATACTTATCATTTTTTGCTGAGATATTATCTCCCTGATCATCGTGTTGCATCTTCAAATTCGTTTTACCTAAAGCTGCCCCAACTTGAATCGGTTTCATTATTTCGCTTTCCAACACTTCTCCAGCTTTATGATAAGAAATGAAAATCTTGACTTTCCCTGTTTGCTTCTTTATTTCTGCATTTACTCCCTCTTTACGTTTTGCATATCGGCCTCCGCCCAGAATCTGCTGAGCGCCTGAGTTACTTCTTTTTTTCTCAATAACATTTTCCAGCTGTCCTCTAAATGATGCAGTATATGCTCGATCTCCCCATTTACTATCAATATTGTCAAGTTGTTTTTTCAGAGAATACAATTCCTCCAAACTAAGCCCATCTATACTTTCTCTCTCGCAAAAGTCAGGAGAAAAATTTGATTTAAAAAGAATATTTAATGATATATCAAATCCTAACTCTAAATAAAAATCTACTGTTTGCTCAAGATGGTCTGCTGTGGATTTTAGTACTGCGCAGAGAATCATTACTTTTAAACTATCTTTTTGAATCTCATTTCGTCTTGCCAGCAAACGCTTTGCATTTGCAAGGACTTCTGAAAATGAAGATCCACGGCGAATATACTCGAACAATTCTGGCTTATATGTGTCCATAGAAATACCCACAAATTCAACTGGTGCAGCTAGAATTGCATTGCAGGCGTCTTCATCTAAAAGTGTAGCGTTTGTAAATACTTCTATTTTCCCCCTATTATTTCCAATTCTTTCCAATTCCCTTAATTTATTAACAAATCCCCATTTAGGCAAAAATGTTTCTCCTCCGGTAAGCAATAATTCTCCACCATCATGAACAAACGGAACAATAAAATCTGCAAATTGTGATTTACATGAGCCAAAATCTATCTGAAAATTATCTACATCAAGACAATATCTGCATCTAATATTGCAATCTGGCCCCATACTTAAATTAGCTTTTTTAAAAACATAATTTCCATTCTCATCTTGATAATCTTCTGCATTAACACTTACTGCTCCTATTTTGTATGCCGCCATACACTCGCATCCATCAGGACATCCTGCTCCACAAAAATCTCCAGCCAAAAATTTTTCTCGTATTTCTTTTACATTTTCATTATTAGAAAAAATGTCACACAGTTCCTGATAACTCAGATGTTCATAATCTTCTATTTCAACTACCGAAGGATGAAAAGGACAAAATCTCGCATATAATTTTTCTCTCGGAATCAAATATAATTGTGAAAATGGGTTGGCACAAGGAAAGCTTTTCTTAATTTCTTTACTATTCATTTTCTATATCTCCTTAGAATAAAATAATTTATAATCACATGTCGCTATTATGTATTTTCCTTTGTTTTTAATAAAAAAAAATGAAGTAAGCAATTCCGCTGCATATGCAATATGTCGATCGTCTAAATGTCCATATTTGTTTACGTCATCTAACGCTGACATTTTAAAAAGAATCGGAAATACATAAGCGCAATAACTGTTATAAACCTCATTCTTGGCTACTACCATATTATTCGGATAATAGAACATACTGTCCATGTATTGTACAAACGCCTCCATATCTTCTGGAAACAACTCTGATATTGCCTGCCACATTGTTTGGAATACTATTTCTTTTACAGGCGTTTCTTCCATAAACATATTTTTTATTCCATCCGGCGCATACCTTGGAGTAGCAAGTATTACATCTATTTCATTTTGATATATTATATGGATTGTTTTCTTTGTAAAGTTAAAATGTCTTCTGTAATGACATAATCCCTTATATTTTGAATTAGAATCGTTTTTCCAAATCCAATAAGCCCCTGTCATTTCTGCAAACACTCTATTTAACTCGGAAATATTATCGCCCGTTTCATCCCGATTACAATTCGATTTTTTTTCAGACATCCGGCTCCCGACCTGCAATGGAAAAATCCATGGTTGTAACAATAAGTTTGTTGTCTTTTTGTTATCCCATTGACTAAATGCCATATAAATATGTATAAATGAACTAATATTCTCTATTTCTATTGAATCATCTACTGTACTTACTTTTGAAAGATTGGTAAGAGGTCCACAGGTTTTTTCCAATTCGTTTGGAAAGTTCAGTTTTCTTGCCTGCTTCCAGACTTGTTCTTCATCTAAGTGATAAACGGTTGGAAACTTGCATTTAATTCCCTTCACTTTTGAGTAAAAAGAATCATTATCAGTCACCATATTTAACCAGTTTGGATCAATCTCATCTTTTTCTAATCGAAAACTCATTTCAATTTGTTCTTGATGTAAAAGAAGTTCCCTGCCCCTTATCTCCGCCATTTCTTCCAAACTTACTTTAAATATACTGGATATTCCCTTACCCTTTACACATTGCTCTATCTGATAATGAAATTTTTGTGGTACTGCAATCACAACGCATATGTTTTCACATTCATATTCTTCAAATCTTCTAACTGGAAAATTCAATACTTCTTTAGGGTTATCCGCCATGTCCGTAACAGCAAAGCCAAGTATTTTATCTTTTTTCCCCATTCTAATTAGCCATCTAGCACACTCTAATGCTACTAAATGTGCCCCGTAAATCAAAATATTTGTTTGTATATTCTCGATTTTGTCTTCCAGCTTTTCTCTTTCCATTGCAACGCTACACCCTCTATGTTCTCCAGATTTTCTTTGCATGAGAAATATTCCACCTATGTCTATTCATAAAAAAATAGATAGATGTTAAAACCTCTCCTACTCTTCCCAAATATCTGGTTAAACGTTCTCTTTCAAAGTTTTCACAAGTTGCTTCAATCTCAAACAACAATGGAAAAAGCCAATTACAATATTCCTCAAATACTTCCTTGCGTGCAATTAAAATATTATAATTGTATATCAAATCTTTTTTTAGAATTTGCTCTATTTCATCCTTTTGTAATGTGTGTTTTTCGACTAAGACCGCTTTCATAATTTCAATATCTTCTCGTGAAAGATATCTTCCGTATTGACCTGATGCATCCGGATTGCAGACAAAGGGCAATGGTAAAATTACATCAACTTTTCCTTCATCCAATAGTTGCAATTCCTCTATAGATATATCAAGCACTCTTCGATAGTGGAACACCCCCACCACCTTATGTATATCATTTTTCCATGCCCAATAAGTTGCTGTAAGTTCACCGTATGTTGGATTCTTATCCGAAATGTTTTCTCCAATATTATCTCTCATTTCTTCGAAATATATTGGTGCCAAGTTACTTCCTACTTGAATTTTTTTCACCCAATCCGGTTCATGATATATTTCTTTCAGCTTTTTATCCTTATCACTAACTGCCATATAAATGCAGACATCCTTCTCCACCGGCATTTTTTTCAGGCAGTGTTGCTCTGATACGAAATCCTCTATAGTGGAGATTTCTCTTGTTTTTTTTAGATAATCGGACATCAAAAAATACTCAAGCTTAGAATCTAATAAAAGTATATTCTTATAATTCTTTTGACTTAACCCCTCTTTAATATTTTTATGATATTCCTCGGGGGTTGCGATTAGGAAGATAGTTTGATGAAATTCCTTATTTATCTGCACCAAAGGAATGATTTTAATTTCATGAATTTCGTGTTGATTTTCATTTTGCTCCGTAACCACAAACGCTTCCGGAACAATCCCAAACAACTCTTTGATTGCACAATATGCCCCATAAGCAACCACGCCAGCACCATAGATATAGAAATGTGGGAATTGTTTTATTTTGTTTTCCAATTCTTCCAGTTCTTTATCAAACATCAGCTTCTAATACTCCTTCTTACAATACCAAGTCCATGCATGTTTCAATATTGTTTTAATATCTCCGTACTGTGGTTTCCATCCAAGCAGTTCTTCGGCCTTAGCTGCACTGCCAACCAATGTTGCTGGGTCTCCAGGTCTTCTTTCATCCAATACAACAGGAATAGTTCTTCCTGTCACTTCTTTTGCTGCATCAATCACTTCCAATACAGAATTTCCAATACAGTTCCCCAGATTCATACAGGTGCTTTCTCCACCATTCTGCAGATAATTCATAGCTCGTAAATGTGCATCTGCAAGGTCTGCCACATGGATGTAATCACGGATACAGCTTCCATCTCTTGTATCATAATCAGTTCCAAACACTTTAATATTTTCTCTGTCACCTGCTGCCGCAGACAAAATGAGGGGAATCAGATGTGTCTCAGGGTTATGGCTCTCTCCAATTTCACCTTCTGGATCTGCTCCCGCAGCATTAAAATAACGTAAACAGCAAAAGTTTAAATCGTAGGCATTATGGTAATCTGCCAAAATCCGCTCAATCATCAGCTTTGAAGCTCCATATGGATTGATTGGATGTTGTGGCATATCCTCTGTGATGGGTGTTTTCTCAGGCTGGCCATAGGTTGCACAGGTAGATGAGAAAACAATATTTTTCACATGATGTTTTACCATTGTATCTAATAAATGCAGTGTATTTGCCACATTGTTATTATAATATTTTGATGGATTTGTTACAGACTCTCCTACATAAGCGTAGGCTGCGAAATGAAAAACTGCATCAATATCATACTGGGAAAAGACTTCATCCAGACGTTTTTCGTCTGATAAATCTCCGATTTCTAAAGTTCCCCATTTGACAGCTTCGCGGTGGCCATATACAAGATTATCATATATGACTGTATCAAAGCCTTTCTGATGCAGCAATTTATTAATATGTGAACCGATATATCCGGCTCCTCCGACGACTAGTATCATACTTTTGTTTCTCCCTTACTCTTCCTTGATTTTATAGTTGATCCATCAACTCCAGGATACTGTTTATTATTTACATTTGAAATCCCATAATCTGCGCATTTTCTCGTGCTTCATATAAGGCTCTGAATACATAAAAATCTGCTGGTGTCGCAATTTTAATATTATAAGGAGTACTTTGGACCGTAAAAAGTTTTTTCCCATAATGGTTCATTAGATGACTTGAGTCAATGGATTTAAAGCCTTCTTTTTCCGCAAGGCTATGTACTTCTACAATATCTTTGTAATAAAAACATTGTGGTGCTTTTGCAATCTTCATTTCATCTCTCGGTGGGACTTCACTAATTAAGGTTTCATCTGACGAGTCAACACGAATAACCGATTCAGGTGTCCCTTCTACTGTAATGGAGTTTCCCTTTTCTTTTACCATCTGAAGATTTTCATCAATTAACTCTGCATCAATGAGAGGTCTTACTCCATCATGAATGAGAATCACATCATCTTCCTTGCAGTCTTTTTCCATGGCCTTTAAACCATTAAAAATAGAATCATGTCCCGTAGGACCTCCCTGGGTAATCCACTTCACCTTGGAAATCACATATTTCTCCAGCTCAAATTTCAATTCTCTCTCCCATCCCTTTAAACATACAATGCAGATTCCATCTATGTCAGGATGATTTTCAAAGATTTCCAATGTATATATCAATATAGGTTTTCCATGCAATTCAAGGAATTGCTTCGGTTTTGCCTTGCTATTCATTCTCTGACCGGTTCCACCAGCAAAAATCAATGCATAATTCATTATTTTCTCCTCATGATTTTATAGTTGATCCGTCAACTCCAGGATACTGTTTATTACCTTGTCCATATCATAGTACTGATAGTTTCCAAGTCTTCCGGCAAAAATAACCTTATTATTTATATCGGCTTTTTTCCTGTATTCTTGATAGAGTGCATTGTTTTTTCCATCATTTACCGGGTAATATGGCTCATCTCCTTTTTGCCAGGATGCTGAGTACTCTCTGGTTACCACGGTTTTTCCCGGATTGCCCTTTCCAAACTCAAAGTGCTTATGCTCCACCACTCTTGTATACGGTGTTTCGGCATCGGTGAAATTCATTCCTGCAATACCCTGATAGTTGTCGCAGTCCATAATCTCTGTTTCAAAGCGGAGACTTCTATACTCCAGCTCTCCAAAGCAGTAATCAAAATATTCATCAATTGGTCCGGTGTAAAGAATTTTGTCTGCCATCTCATCATATTTTTCTCTGTCACTCAGGTAATCTGTATTGAGTCTGACCTCTATTCCCTCCAGAATTTTCTCCACCATTTTGGTGTATCCACCTATAGGAACTCCCTGATGTGGATGATTGAAATAGTTGTTATCAAAGGTGAATCTGACAGGCAGTCTTTTGATAATAAAGCTTGGCAGCTCGCTGCACGGTCTTCCCCACTGCTTCTGGGTATAGCCCTTGATCAGCTTTTCATAGATATCTTTTCCCACCAGCTTAATCGCCTGTTCTTCCAGATTCTTTGGCTCTGTTATTCCGCTCTCCAAAACCTGCTCCTCGATTTTCTTTTTGGCCTGTTTCGGCGTCGAAACACCCCAGAGTGCGTGGAAGGTATTCATGTTAAAGGGCAGATTGTAAAGCTCTCCCTTATAATTTGCCACCGGGCAATAGGTGAAGTGGTTAAACTCTGCAAACTGATTCATGTACTTCCACACCCGCTCATTGTCTGTATGAAAAATATGTGGTCCGTACTGATGTACTTCAATACCTTCCACCTGTTTGCTGTAGATGTTACCTGCAATATGATCTCTCTTCTCAATAATCAGGCACTTCTTTCCTTTTCTGGTCATTTCTCTGGCAAAAATGGCTCCTGATAATCCAGCCCCGACAATCAGGTAATCGTATTGTTTGTTTGTCATTTTATTCGTCTCCTAATCTTACTTGTTTATCTTCTCTTGTGTTGTTTTCTTTTTTCATTATCGTCTCTTACTTTTTTTCTCTTGCATTACTTTCTTTTGCTTTATTTTCTCTTGCATTGCTCTATTTTCTTTTTCCCTTATCTTCATATGCACTTTCCGTACAACCTTTAATATTATAACTTATTTTATCGGTTTTGAATAATACTTTGTTGCTTTTCGTCACAGTTTGGCGGATTTGTGAAACTATTTTTATACAAATACTCAAATATAAAAGATCCAAGCATATCACTTGCTCAGACCTTTTTGGTTTTTGAATTTATAATTTTTGAGAAATTGTCCTTGTCACTGCCTGCCAAATTCTTTCCGTTTCTCCAGCTAAGTTTATTAATCCAATCTTCTCCCTCTTGAATAGAGAAGATATCAACCAAAGATATTTTTACTTCGATGTAATCTCTCGCTGAATCCTTCTGATGAAACCAATATGGCGTGTCCGTCTTTTGAAAGTCTTGACATTGCCCGAACACAAATCCTTTACTAATCAGCCAGTTTTCTGCTTCATCTGTGCTTGGAAAGAATCTATAAGCTCTCATGCCCTCTTTTACAAATGATGCATTGGCTTGTTTTCTAACTAATTCGATTCTACATACATCAGAGCAACAATTTTTTTCACATTTTATTTCTTTATTATCCAAGTTTTCTCCTCTGTTATCTCTTACACAGCTTTTCACTTTCATTTCACCCAATTATAGCACAGAATTATCCGAATGTGAAACATTTTTAAATCATAATCCGAATATTTTATTTTTTCTACTATATCTTTTATCTGTAACTAACCGAATTTCAGAATTGCATGCAAAAATTAGCATTTCTCTATTTTTGCATGTATCCCTACTGCGTATTTCGCGGTAAAATGCCTTATTTTCGGCTTTTTAAGCATTTTACGACCTACCTTGCAGGTATGAAAACATGCAATTTTTCTTACTACCCGAAAATTTGCATGTATTTCTGACACCTGAGAACATGCAAAAATTAGTCTTCCTCCATAATTGCATGTGTTTTGGGGCTACTTTTCTGGTTATGAGCGTAACAAGAGAGCAAAACAGGCTGAAAAAGCGGGCAAAATCTTGTATACAAAAGATTTTGCCCTAATTTTAAATTATGTAAACCTGCCAAAGTCATCTTGAGCTAGATAAAGCTAGATAATTCTGCACAAACCTGCAAGTCCATTTCGTGATAGATAAAGCTGGATAATTCTGCACAAATCTGCAAGCCCATTTCGTGATAGATAAAGCTGGATAAACCTATATAAACCTACATAAACCAGCATCCGCACCACATATCTCACACTTCGCATCTCACATCCACATTCTCAATCATAATCGGTTTTCCTGTTGCCTTGTACAGAGCAACCAGCGAGCTATTGTCGCCATAGTAGGCATCGCTCTCTGCTATGGAACGGTGCAAATCGGCCGTATCATCATAGATTCCAAATGCTGCCTTTTTATACCACTCTGTAATACGTTCATATTCCTCTGCAAGCTCAGGATACATGCTGCAAAGGGTATTATGCAGCAGCGGGTGTGGTCTCCACCATAGCACGACCTCCGTATTTGACTGAAAGAATTTAAGCACATCCTCAAGCTTATTCAAATACTTATCATGGTGGTCCAGTGCTGTCTGAATGGAAGTATTATAAAGGATTACTTTTTTCCTGATCCGCTTTCCATCTGCGTCTGTGGTATAAATCTTCTTTTTCCACTCCTCCGGCAGCCTGCTGTCGTCTCGCATCGTGGAAAGCACCTTGTCGAGCTTTGGGGAACCAAGGGCAAGAATCCGCTCCTCTGCCAATTTGCGATACTCTTCTCCCAGCGTTTCCACCCAGACCTTGATATAGGTTGCTCTCGCCTGCTCTGATTGAACAATAACCTTATCCGCTCGAAAAACCCCCTTTGCTTTGCAGAAATGCTCCGGCACATCACCATCGCAGATAAAATAGGGAATATAAACAAGCTGGTCCGTCATCTGTCTGAGCTTATCACTGTAAAAGGCAGGATGAACTGTGGTCACGAGATTGGAATCATCATAGGGATTATGAAAGAAAATCACCTCCGGATGCAGCTGCTGCAGATCCGTTGTTTTCCAGTCTGCAATCTCTATGTTCTCCCCATATTCATCAGTCTCATCATGCATTTCTCCCAGTGTTCCATCCACATTTTTATCGAAATAGGGAATCGGCATTACCAGCGCGATGCAGCCCGGATCTTCCTTTGCCGCCAAATATACACTCTCCAGCGAATCCCACATGCTGGCCTTATAGGGCAGAAATACAATCAGCTTCTGCTCCGGAATGTCATATTTTATGCTGTTAGAAGCGCACGAAAGCTTGCTGTTCAGCTTTTTGTAGCATTTTTGCTGTTTCAGGGGGTCTGTCTGATTAGCGGTTTCATATAAAAGCTCGCAAAACTCTTCCAGAAAGCGAACAGTAGCTGTCCCCTCTCCTTCGCTCTGTTCAATCGCCTCTCCGACCGCCACCGCCGCATCCTGACAATCTGCCAGAAGTGAGGATAATTTCTGCATATTTCCCGCTTGAAATAACCCTCCAATCGAATTTATAGCCTGCTGCAGTGTGGATATAATCTTCTGTAATTCATTTTTCTGTTTTTTTCTCATTGCTGCACCTGCTCTTTTTACTACTGTACCTGCTCTTTTTCATTGCTGCATCTGCTCTTTTTACTACTGCATCTGCTCTTTTTCATTGCTGCATCTGCTTTATCCAGACTCAGTTCTTCCGCATTGCTTCTACAACAATCTATGTCATCTGAAAAGACAAAGAAAGTCTGATTTTCCCCCCTGACTCAAAATATTCCAGACGGCATCTCTGTAGAAGGAATTATCCATGCCGAAGCCAAGGCCTGCATATTCCCCTCTTCCTATACACTTTCACAGAACTCTTAATATTATAACTTATTTTATTGGCTTTGAATAATATTTTGTTGCTTCTTGTCACAGTTCGTTTTTTTACTATTGCACGTATTAACTGTAACCCGCCAAATTCCATAAATGCATGCAAAAATATGCATTTCTCTATTTTTGCATGTACCCCAACTGATGTATTTCGTGGCAAAACGCCTTATTTCCAGCTTTTTTAAGCATATTATAACCTACTTCGCAGGTATGAAAACATGCAATTTTTCTTACTACCCGAAAATTTGCATGTATTTCTGACACCTGAGAACATGCAAAAATTAGTCTTCCTCCATAATTGCATGTGTTTTGGGGCTATATTTCTGGTTATGAGCGTAACAAGAGAGCAAAACAGTCTGAAAAAGCGGGCAAAATCTTGTATACAAAAGATTTTGCCCTAAACATGGATTATGTAAACCAGTAACATGACGTAAATCGGCAAAGTAATGTAAACCAATAAAGTGATGTAAACCAGCAGCGTGATGCCCCCGCATCCGTCTTTTTCCCCACTGTTCTTGCATTCTCTTCACCGTTGCTTGCCGCTCTTCACCATTTCCTACTCCTCTTCACCGTTCCTTACCGCTCTTCACCATTTCCTACTCCTCCTCACCGTTCCTTACCAGCTCTTTTCCCTCTGCGATGAACTCCCCAAGTGTCTCATACAATTCCTCCGGCACAATGGGCTTTGCCAGATGTGCATTCATGCCGGCTTCTCTGGACTGTTCTCTGTCTTCCTCAAAGGCATTGGCTGTCATGGCAATAATGGGAATCTGTTTTGCATCCGCCTTATCCAGCAGACGAATGGTTCTTGTAGCCTTCAATCCATCCATCACGGGCATACGCACATCCATCAGTATTGCATCAAAGGTGCCTGGCTTTGCTGCCTCAAATAAATCCACAGCCTCTCTGCCATTCTCTGCCAGTGTAACCTCCATCTCCTTCTTCTCCAAAAGCTTTGTTGCAATGGTTGCATTTAATGGATGGTCCTCTGCCAGAAGAATCCTTTTTCCGGCCAGATTCACAGTAGTCCTTGCCTCTTTTTCCAGGCGCTGTGCCGACTGTTCTGCGGCAGAAGCACTCATCCTGTACTTATATACATATTGGATGGTAAAGGTTGAGCCCTCACCAAGCCTGCTTTCCACCGTGATATCTCCGCCCATCTGTCTGGCTATATTTCGGGACAGAGCCAGTCCAAGACCAGTTCCCTGAATGGCTCCTGTATAGTTATTCCGCTCCTGTTCAAAGGGCGTGAAAATCTTGGTCAGAAACTCCTCACTCATTCCACAGCCATTATCCCTGATTGTAATCAGATCTGTCGCTCTCTGTTCCTCTCTGTCGATGCTTTTGTTGATAATTTCCATGGATACAGTGCCTCCTGCCTGGGTAAATTTGCAGGCGTTATTAAGAATATTCATCAGCATCTGTTTTGATTTCTGTGCATCGGTGTATATCTGATAACCCTTTTTGTTGTAATCGACCGGCTGACAGGAAAAGTGAATGTTCTTTTTTGCAAAGGCCTCCTTCATCATGTCCACGCAGGGCATCATAATGTCTCCCGGGTTAACCCATGCAAGATTCAGCTTCTGTCTGCCGCTTTCAATGCGGCTCATATCCAGAATATCATTGATGACACCCAGGAGATATTCGCTGGATTCGTCTATTTTGGACAGATAGTCCTCCAGCTGAGGATTGGTTCCCTCCGCCTCGTCCCTTGCCAGCTTGTTCATGCCAATAATGGCATTCATGGGCGTCCGTATTTCATGGCTCATATTTGAAAGAAATTCTGATTTGGCCTCGCTTGCTCTCTTTGCGGAAGCAAGCTCCATCTGCGCGGCATCTGTCTTTTCCCTCTGCTTTTCACTGACTATAAAAATTGTCATGAGAATTGCTGCCGTCAGAACCACCATCCATACAAAGGTGATGGGGCTGTCGTACACCAGCTGTCCAAATGTCATTTTCTTTTCCAGAACAGGATGATTTGCCGTAATCATATCCTCAAAGTATTCCGTTCCACGATTACTGATTGCCTTTGACAGCAGCAGGGAAAGCTCGTGGGCATTCTCTCCGTAAACCGCATAGCATATATTATAATGCACATTTAGCAAAGCCGAGGTCAGTCTTCGATAGGCATAGTCATCCAGCAGATAATCACAGGGAACTGCCTCCCCATAGGCACAGTCCGCATCGCCGTGAAGCACAGCCCTTAAGCAGTCCTCCATGGTATTATAATAGGTTACCGTGTCTGTGCTCCTGACAATCTTTTCATGCTCTTCCAGATAGTCTAAATAAAGCGGCAGTGCAACCCTTCGATTTTCCCCCTTGGGTTTTCCGGTTTCCGTATCTGTAATCATATAGTAGGACGCACTCATATAGGGTGTTGTAAGATAATAGCCCTTCTCCTTTGCATAATCATAATCGTAAACGCAGCCGGCCAAAATCACATTCTCCCCTGATTCAAGCAGCGTGCTTACTTCTTTTGGATTATTTTTTTCAGTAAAGGTATATTGACACTTCAATGCCTCGGAAATGCTGTCCGCCATCAGTTCATCAAGGCAGGTAGTACTTCCGTCCTCTCTCTTTATCGGTGTACAATAGCCTGTTTCTCCTGTTGATATGAACTGCAGACCATTGATTTTGGCGAGCAGTTTCTCATCCTCCCCTGTGAGAATCAGGGCGTTTTCCGTGTTTTCTGGAAAATATTTTTCCTTCAGTCTGATCTGAAAGCCTTCGTCATAACGGCTGATGGAGTTCATTGCATCATCCAGCTCGCCCAGCAGCTCTGTGTTCCCTTCCCTTACAACAAAATAGAAACGTTTCGGAGAAAACTGGTCTATGACCTCTTCCTCCCGCTCTAAAATACGGAAGCTTGTGTGGAGCAGCATATCGATCTCGCCCCTCCTGAGTGCATCCTCCATCTCCTCAATTCTGTCATAGGTCAGCACCCTTCCCTTTATCCGGTGCTCCTCCATAAAATCTGCCAGCTGCTGTTCCTGGGTAGAGCCCTCGATGACACCAAAGCTTTTGCCCTGATAGGTCTGATATTCTCCTGCCACAACTGCGTGATTATCCGCTAATTTGGTCAGGGTCGCATAGCTCTGTCCCATGGAATCCGCCGAATAGTCCAGATACTGATCACGCTCCTCCGTGTACTGGGCATATCCCAGAACATCGATTTCTCCGTTTTCCAGACGTTTCAGACACTCATTCCAGGTCCCTTCCACATATTCATACTGATAGTCGGTATATCTGGCAATTTCCTGATAAAAGTCATAGCAGTAGCCATATCTTTTGCCATTGGCATCCTCTGACATGACACCATCCACCTGATACCAGCCTACTCTGATGGTTTTTCCATTTTCTTTTGCCAGCACATCCCTGCTGCCTGTTATGAAAAAAAGCAGCAGTAAAAACAGGATTGCACCCATGACACCTGTCTGTCTTTTTCCCATGCTATGATTCATTGCTGTTCTCTCCTAACACTTTTTCCATTGCTTCATAGAGAAGCTCCGGTTCCACCGGCTTGGATATATGTCCATTCATGCCTGATTCCAGGCAATTCTGCACGTCATCATCAAAGGCGTTGGCTGTCATGGCAAGAATTGGAATCTGTAATGCATCCTTTCTTGGAAGTGCACGAATTGCCATGGCAGCCTCCATTCCGTTCATAACCGGCATCCGGATATCCATGAGAATCAGGTCATAATAGCCATTCTCCGACTGTCTGACCTTTTCCACGCCCTCCTCTCCGTTTTGCGCGCAATCCACCAGTATGTTCTGCTTTCTGAGCAGGCGGACTGCAATTTCACGGTTCAATGGATGGTCCTCACACAAAAGCACACGCCTGCCTTCCAGAGAGGCCATCTGTCCAGAATGCTCCCCAGACTCTGATTGCTCCCTGGACTCCGAGGACTCTGCGGACTCTGAGGGCTTCTCACCAAGCTCCCGCTCCAGCTCAATACGGAAGGTGGTTCCCTCACCCAGCCTGCTTTCCACGCTGATTGTTCCGCCCATAAGCTCCACCAGATTTTTAACAATGGCCAGACCCAGTCCGGTTCCCTCCTTCTCTTCGTTCTTTCCTGCCTCCTGCTCAAAGGGCACAAAGAGATGCTCCATAAACTCTTCACTCATGCCACAGCCCTGGTCTGAAATGGTACAAACCATGCGCATTTTTTGTGGCGCAATAATGGTATCTTCTATTTTCCAGACAATCTGTGTTCCCGCTTTTGAAAATTTAATGGCATTATTCAGCAGATTACTGTAAATCTGACGGCTTCTCAATGCATCCATATACAGCCATGGGGTCTGCGCCCCGTCAAAATCTGTCACAAGCTCAATACCCTCCCTGGCCGCCGTAGCTGTAAATACCTCCGCAATATCATTTAAAAATTCCGGTCCGTTCACCAGTGTTTCATGAAGCTTAAATTTATTGCTCTCAATCTTGGACATATCCAGGATATCGTTGATGAGACTCAGCAGATATTTTCCTGAGGAATGGATTTTATTAAGGCTATCTGCCACTGTGGGGGACAGGTCCGGCTCCTCTGACGCAAGCTGTGAGAACCCGATTACAGCATTCAGCGGAGTCCTGATATCATGGCTCATTCTTGCAAGGAAATCTGATTTGGCACTGTTGGCCTTCTGCTCATGGAGCATACTTTTACGCAGCCTTCTGTTCATGCTGCGCATCCAGAAAACATCTATCCCCAGCAGAAGCAGCATGATCCCAACAGCAAAAACAGTAAAACGGTAATCAAAGTTATTTTTCTGAAATTCCTTCAGTGGAATGCCCGTCACCATGAACCAGCTGCCCAGATGCATCTTCTGATATATAAACACACTTTCCTCATAGGCACCGTTTTTATAAAAGAGCGTTCCATCCTCACTGCCTGTCACCTGTTGCATCAACTCGTTTTTTTCATCCAGCGAAAGCTGGTTGTACAGATAGAGGTACTGAAAGAAGTTTTCTGATTTAAAGTCATCATTGCTGACAATGTAATTCCCGGATTCATCAAACATAACAGAGGAAATTCCACCATAGCCGCCCTCCATCTGTATCATATCCGCAAATTCTCTGGATTTGCAGACAGAAAGCAGGGTAAAATAGGACACCTCGTTCATCACTCTCATTGGTACTGTAACCTGAATGCCAAAGGACTTTACTGCCGTATGCCCATCTGTAAATTCCGGGACGAAGCCAACTCTGGAAACATTGTCTGCGCCGGCGTCCTTAATAATATTCATAAATTCCCGGTAATCACTGCTTGTATAGTCAACCGTATCATATTCTCTCCGCTCATTTACCTCTGCAACATAGCCAAGGCCATCCGTGCCGACAATTTCAAAGGTACTTGCGTTATCAGCATTGGCATCCTTTAAATAATCCAGTGCATCCCTCACCGTAAAATTTTTACGGATGATATACTGAGCCGCATTTTTCAGCTCCTTTTGCTGATTTTCAAAGAATTTTTCGGAAAGCTGAAGGGAAGACCGGTTCAGATTCTGTATATTGGCAAGATTCTGTTTCTGTATGTTATCCTGATAATAGGAATTATAAATAAAGAAAAAAACAGCCAGAAGTGTAATCAGCAGTATATTGACTGCCACAATGATGAAACTCCAATTTCGTTTTTCTTTTCCCTTCTTCATCATACTCCTCCAAAGCCCGGCTACTCATTTTCCTGTTCTGCTTCACCGGTCAGACCTTTTTTCAGCTGCTCCATGTAGTAATCAAAGGAATACATTCTCATGCTGCCATCTGCCTGTTCCTCCATATACTTTGGATTATTGGACTTTGAAACAGCCATCAGCGCATCTGTCAGCGGTGAATAGAAATCATAGCTGAAGGTCACCTGCCCCAGCTGGCTGATTCTCTCCTTCGGCACATCAAATTCCTTAGACAAAATTGTCATTGCATTTTTATTGTTGGGAACAAAGCCCATGGTATCACAGAACTTGATATTATGCTCAGTCTCCAGCAGAAAGCTTACGAAACGATTGCACCACGCCTGGTTTTTTGTCTGATTGCTGATGGCAATCGCCCGTCCCGGTGAAAGATATGCATATCCACCCTCTTCTCCAACCGGTGCCAGAATGAATTCATATTCAATCTGACTGTGATAATCCTCTTTGGTCTGCTGAATCAGCTGCTCCAGTGATTTGACAGACGGCATAAAAGCCACCTGCCCCAGGTCATCCTTTTTCTCATAGCCGTTCTCTGTCTCTAAAATATTCAGAAAGCTTCTGGCATATCCCTCATTGGATGCATCCAAAAACAGATTCAGCTCTGTCTCACAGTATTTATAGTTGTAATATTCCTCGTCTGCGAGCTCATACATAAGGCGCATGGGCTCCTCAAATAAAGATGCCGCCTGTTCATCCCGGCTGTCTATCAGAGCGTAGGCTGCCTCATAGTCCTCTGCATTGGCAACCAGATTGCAGCAATAGGGATACAGCAGCTGCTGGGAAAAGGTTCCCGGGTTTCCCTGAAAGGGGACATAACCATTTTCCTTTAACACTCTGCAGGCCTCCAAAAGCTCTGCGCGGTTTTCAGGCACTGACAGTCCAAGGCTTTTTAAGAGTGTGACATTTACAAACATGCCCCGCACCTCAGCACCAAGGGGAATGGAGTAGAATAATTCTTTTTCCGCCTCATCCTTTTTCTGCAGTCTGGCATTTTCCATAAGTCCATCGAAGGTATTGGAAAGCTCCAGCTGTTCCCCCTGGGAGGAAAGCTCTGCTGCATAGGGCAGCAGCGGAGAATCCTTCTGGATATTGCCGGTGAGGAACATGTCAACCGGCTCATCACCGCTTTCCAGCCTCTTTGGCAGTGTATCTGAAAAATCCTGCAGATATTCGTAGGAAACATGACAGTTTGGATACTGCCTGTTGAAATCTGTTGCCGCATCCTCAAGTGCCTTGCAGTCGCTCCAGGGTCCTGCAACAATCAGATTCACTTCCTCTGTCTTTGACAGCTCCGATGTATTCCCGCTCTCCTGTCCACAGCCTGTAAGCTGGATAACCAAAAGACCTGCACCAATAACTGCTGCAATCATTTTCTTATGTAATAAGGTATTTTCTCTTTCCATGCTTCCATCTCTTTTTCTCAAATTAAAAATTGGTTTTTTTGTAGATGAATCTTCGTTTCAGTATAGCAAAAATGGGGGCAAAGTACAATTGCCACTTGACAAGTAAACCGCTCTCCCATAGTCTTATTTTAGAATACAAAGGAAAAGGAAAAAAGACTATGAACAGCCAAAAGCAATCCCGAATATATACCATGAAATACGCTGCCATTCAGGGGGCCTACTGGTCCGTCTACTGTGCAAGCTACAGCTTTCTCTCCGTCTTTCTTTTATCGAAGGACTTCAGCAATTCACAGATTGGACTTCTGTTAGCCATTGCTAACATTATCGCCGTGTTTCTCCAGCCGGCCGTGGCTTCCTTTGCTGACACCACTAGGAGAATTTCTCTGAAAAATCTCTCAGCACTTATGGCCGGTATCGCCGCCATTTTTGCAGCTCTGATTATTTTTATTCCCGGTGCCCATATGAAGCTGCTTTTATCCGTCATTCTGATTCTGGAGCTGACAATTCTGTTCTCTCTGCAGCCAATGGCAAACTCTCTGGGCATGCAGATGATCAACCGTGGAATTGCTCTTAACTTTGGCCTGGCCAGAGGCCTGGGCTCTATCAGCTTTGCAGCTCTGTCCTCTCTGATTGGTGTCCTGATTGCCCATTTTGGTCCGGATGCGGCTCCTGTCGTATCCTTCCTTATGCTGCTCTGCTTTATGGCAGCCGCTGTGAGCTTCCGCGCTCCGGCTCAGGAAACGATTTCTTCCCCTCTGGTCGCTTCTTCCTCC
>CAZUCI010000001.1:9747-64930 GCA_964619485.1 uncultured Lachnospiraceae bacterium | reverse complement strand
CGCTTCTTCCTCCTCCGGTACAGATACCGCTGTTCCGACATCCGGTACAGATAACATGGAAGAAACACAGCAGGAATCCCTGGGCATCCTTGCCTTTGCCAAACGCTATAAGCGGTTCATGGTGCTGCTTCTGGCAACAGCCATTACCTTCTGTGCCCATACTCTTATCAACAACTATTTTATTCAGATTACAGAAGCCGTCGGGGGCAACACCCAGAATATGGGAACTGCCATTGCAGTTGCCGCAGTCGTTGAGCTACCTGCCATGGCACTGTTTCTGCCGCTGACCAAAAGGATTAAATGCTCCACTATTTTAAAGCTTTCCTTTGTCTTTTTCCTGATAAAATCCATCCTGACCTTTGTGGCGGGCAGTGTCTGGATGCTGTACGTCGCTCAGACCTTTCAGTTTTTCTCCTATGCCCTGTTCATCCCGGCATCCATTTACTATGTAAATCTGGTAATCAATAAGCACGACCTGGTAAAGGGTCAGGCCTTCATCACCTGCTCCATTACCCTGAGTGGTGTCATCGCAAGTCTTCTCGGGGGCATTTTACTGGATGGTCCCGGCGTAAAAATCATGCTTTTTATCGGCGTCATCTTTTCCATTGTGGGGCTTGTGCTCTGCATTCCTTCCACAGAAAGTGTGTAAGCCTATTCCTCTTCCCACACTGCGCTGCTGTTGACCAGCTTATGAATGTCCACCTTGATGATGCGGTCCATATGAATCGTGACCGGTCGGCCATCGTATTTATCAGCGGCAGCCTCAAAAATCATATACAGGTATTTGCCATCACTGGCAATCTGCTCCATGTAGGGCGGACAATTCAGTCTGCCTATTGTTTCATCTCTTCCGAATCCGGTCCACTGCCCAAATCCGGCATTTTTCATAATTACCAGCTCCGAGTCCGGAATCCCGTAGGACTGGGAGAAAAACACATACTCATCTCCAAAGAGAATTCCCTGCACCCGGTCCAGTCCGCTGTACAGACTGGTATCAGATTTATCCAGCTCATCCTCCTCAATCTGCTCATGGGAAAAGCGAAGAATGTTATCCTTTGTCAGGGTATAGACCCTCACATCTGCATAAATTTCACGGCTGAAATATCCCACGATCAGCATGTTTTTATAGTAGGTCACTGAGGAAGCGGCCTCCAGATCATCCAGTGTAACCTGCAGATTATAGGAGATTGGAGCCTTCAGCTTCTGAAGATTGTATTCTTCGATATCTGCCATGGTTATCATGGACAGCTCTGCCTTTCCTTTGCCATCGCCGTCGTTGGTCGTAATCCACAGGCTGTCTGACTTGGGGCAGTAGGCGATTCCTCCCACATGGCTCGTTCCCGGAAGAACCACTGTTTTGAGATAGCGCCCTGTTTCCTTATCCATCAGATACAGCACAGAATCAAAGGACTGATTGGAACTGTACGCAGAGACAATCATATAGTTTTCCGTCACTGCAATGCCCTGTGGTGTCATATTTTCACAAATGCCCACTTCCCCCTTATTCTTTCCCCTGACCGCAATACTTGTAGTGCTCATAAGTCCCGGTATCACAAAGCTGTTGGTGGTATCGTCTGCCAGGACATTGTAAAGCTCCGGGTAGGAGGTACTCATTTTTTTCTCCCACTTTTCCCTGGTGAGAAAGCGGGAATTTACGCTGGTTCCGTCCTGTGCCTTCACTACCAGGGGCGGCATACTGTAGATTCTGGACATAATGGAAGCAAAAACAATGACTGCCAGAATCAGCACAAAAATCCAGAGAATCAAGGTTCCCTTTTTGTGTTCCATATCTACACACTCCTTGCGAGTACTTCAAACAGCAGCTGCGGTTCAATTGGTTTGGACAGGTGATAGGTCATCCCCGCATCCAGAGTTTTCTTCTGTTCCTCTGAAAAAGCATCCGCCGTCATTGCAATGATTGGAACTGTTTTGGCATCTGACCTCTCCATGGCACGGATAATTCTGGTAGCCTCAATACCTCCCATAACGGGCATTCTCACATCCATGAGAATCGCCTGGAAAAAGTGTTCCCCGGAAGCCCGAAAGCAATTTACCGCTTCCTGTCCGTTTTCCACTACGGTCACAAGACAGCCCTTGTTCTCCAGAAGCTTTTTTGCGACCTTAATATTCATATGATTATCCTCTACCAGTAAAATACGAATTCCCTCCAGCGAATGAACATCCTTTTTGACTTTTTCTTCTTTCTGTGGTACCGGGGCAAGTCTGGTATAGATGTCCAGCGTGAATTCCGTTCCTTTTCCCGGTTCACTCTTTACCTGAATGGTGCCGTCCATGGCATCCACCAGTCGTTTTACAATGGGAAGTCCCAGCCCGGTTCCTGCATGCACATCGTTCCCCACGATATTCTCCTGCTGAAAGGGCACAAACAGATTCTCCAGAAATTCAGGGCTCATGCCAATGCCATTGTCACGGACAATAAAGCGCACTCCATACAGTCCGTTTTTCTCCGGAATATGCTCCGCCAGAAATTCCACCTTCCCATACTCAGGTGTAAATTTGGAAGCGTTGGAAAGCAGGTTAAAAAAGATCTGGCTGAAGCGCAGCTTATCAACCATAAGGCATTCTGCTCCACAATTCATTTCATATATAAAATCAATATGCTTCTGCTGCATCAGGGGCTTGATAATAGTATCGATGGACTGGCTGAATTCTCCCACAGTGCAGGGAACCGGATTCAGCTTAAACTCTCCGCTCTCAATTTTACTCAGATCCAGAATATCATTGATCAGACCCAGGAGAAAATTGCTGGAGGCATCAATATTATCCAGATATTCTCTCACAACTGCCGGGTCTGTTTCCTCTCTTGCCAGGTTGGTCATTCCGATAATGGCGTTCATGGGTGTTCTGATATCATGGCTCATACGTGACAAAAAGTCTGTTTTGGCCTGAGTTGCCTGTTTGCTCTTCATCTCCTCCTCCATGCTGGTGTAGGTGGAATAGACTAACAGCTGATCATGATCTCTCTGGGCAACCGCTGATGTAAAACGTACCCACAGATAGGCCCCGTCTCCCTTCATGGCACGGCAGGTGGTGGTAATATAGTCTGTGCCGTCTATGACACTCTGAATTGTTTTGCGGAGCTTCGGACGGTCATCCGGGTGAATTCCATTCATGAAATTGCCCCGCAGACGTGCACTTCTCTTCTCTCTCTCATCCTCAAAAAGGCGGTAAAAGCCGTCGTTGGTAAACACCTGCTTTACCTCCTGGTTTTTCACCTCAAAGACAGCGATGCCCACCGGGATGGCATTGATAATATCGTTTTTTTCATGGAGCTCCTGCTCCTCGCGCTGCTCCCTTTCAAAGTCATTGATTTTCTGCTTTGTGGCGGTATAAATAAAGATTCCGCTGAGCACACAGACAATCACAGCATTGGACAAATCCAGGTTATGAATCGGCCCAGGCTCCTTATAAATATGCACAGCTGTCATAAAAGCAGCACACATCACAACATTAAAGGAAAAAATTCTCCAGGGCTGATCTATGATAAACAGAGGCAAAAGCAGCATAAACAGCAGGAAGGTTGTGGCATTTGTTTCCTCTCCCTGAACGGTTCCCATATAAATTGCAACTACATAGGCGATAAGCATCATAAAGTAATAGAACACCCTGGCTGACGCCGGATACTTTTTTACCAGTGTTCTGGACAAAATGAAATTGACTGAAAAAAAGACAAACAGCGTCAGATAGGAGCTCCAAAGATGTAAAAGCCCGATAAAAGGCAGACAGCCCATCAAAAGAAGTCCGCAGACCCCCACTCCAATAAGACTGCTGATCTGAAATGCTCCTATATTGTACCTGTTTATTTTCTCACTTAAAAGTTGAAATTTACTGTGCATTTTTCCCCCCGCCGTATTCGGCATACCCCTTTTTAACTGTTTATTTGTCTGTTATGTTTGTTTATCTATTCTGTTCATTTGTCTGTTATGTTGCGAATCAGCTCTGCAAGTGTCTGGTACAAAAGCTCCGGATCCACCGGCTTGGCCAGGTGTGCATTCATTCCTGCTGCTTTGCTCTGTTCTATATCCTCCGCAAATGCATTGGCCGTCATGGCAATAATCGGAATGTTCTGTGCATCTGCGCGGTCCAGGGCACGAATGGCCTTTGTGGCCTCATGTCCATCCATCTTTGGCATACGCACATCCATCAGAATTGCATCAAACCAGAAGGGCGCCGCAGAACAGAACATATCCAGTGCCGCCTTTCCGTTTTCTGCCTGCTCCACAAGTATATTTTGCTTTTTCAAAAGTGCATCTGCAATTTTGCGGTTCAGCGCATAATCCTCTACCAGCAGAACTCTCTTTCCATGAAGAATGCCAATATCCTCCTTCTGTGTCTTCCTGACTGGCGTTTCTTCCTGAATCCGGTATTGGTACTGAAACCTTACCCGGAAGGTCGTTCCCTTTCCAAGCTCACTTTCCACTTCAATAGAACCATCCATTTTATCTACGATTTCCTTGACCAGTGCAAGACCCAGACCTGTTCCTCTTACCTGCTCGGAATAAATATTCTGTTCCTGGGAAAAGCTTTTGAAAATGCCGTTTTCCAGAAATTCCCGGCTCATGCCGCAGCCGGTGTCTGAAATGGTCAGACAGTCCATGGCAATCCCGTCTTTGCACGTCAGATTTTTGATATCCAGCGTAACAGTGCCATTCTCCGGTGTAAACTTGCAGGCATTATTCAACAGGTTCATAACAACCTGCTTCATACGCAGTGGGTCTACCAGAAATTCCACTCTGCTGACTCGACTTGTATCCGGATGTATGAAGCGAATCCCCTTCGTCTGCATAACCGGCTCCATCATCATGATACAGGGCCACAGTGCCATCGTTGCACTGGTCCATTCCCTGTGAAGCTCAAAGCTTCCGCTCTCGATTCGGCTCATATCCAGCACATCGTTCAACAGCCCTAACATATACTGGCTGCTCTCATCTATTTCATGAAGATATTCCAACACCTTTGGATCTGTTGCCACATCCTCTGCCAGCTTGGTCATACCGATAATTCCATTCATGGGAGTACGAATCTCATGGCTCATGCGGGAGAGAAAATCAGATTTGGCCTGGGTTGCCTTATTGGCACTTTCCAGAGCTTCCTCACTCTGCTTCAGCTGACTGTGCAGATTTCGCTCCTGTCTCTGCAGCTGATTGGTCCGTTCACGCCAGTCCAGCAGATACAGAGTCAAAAGATGAGAAATATAAATCAACGTATCCACTGCATCCGGGTCCGTTTCCCCCCCCTTGTTCTGCTTGGAGCAGTTGTCAAAGCCAATATAGCCTTTAAATTTTCCGCGCACCACAACACTGCTCTGCAGCATGCTTGTGATATGCTGTGGTCTGAGTCCCTCCTGCTGGGCCTTTGGCAGCGCATCAATTGTCGGGCAGAAAAAAATTCCGTTTTCATCAAAATTATCTGTCCAGGTTCCACCCAAATCCCTTTCATAGCTTAAGTGCTGCAGATGCTCCTTTTCCGGCTCTATCCCCTCATTGCACCACTCATAGCTGTTTATGCAATAAAGGTCATCCTCTGTATTTTCAAAGATATAAGCACGGTCTACTTTGAAGTAGTTCCCGGTTATGGCAAGTATACGGTTCATCGCAATGTCAATTTCCGGTGTTCTGCAAAGATAATCCAATATCTCCTTTTTCAGTTCTGCAATACTTCCTATATGCTTCTCATTTTTAATATTTTCCATCATGAGTCCCTCTAAAATCGCGTTATGGATTCATACGCTTATCTCCGGCTGATAAAATCCGGTCACTTCATGTTACGGACTACATTTTTCAGCCTTATGGAAACAATCTTTGGCGTGGTCGGTTTGTACACAAAATCATTGGCGCCAATTTCCAGCAGGTATTCCTCCTGCTCCGGTTCTCCATACTGTGTATTTGCAATAATTGCCATATGACGGTAAGCCGGATTTTCTCTGATTTTCTGTATCAGCGCTATCCCGTCCATGTCCGGCATCTGAATATCTGTAATCACTGCATCGATTCCCTTGGTGTTCTGCAGGATTTCCAGTGCTTCCCTGCCGCTTCCTGCTTCCAGAACATCAAAATCATCGCACACTGCCTTATTGATAATAAACCGGTTTACATCGATGTCATCTACCACCAGCACTTTTCCTCTGACATAGCTGCTTCTCCTGCCAATGAGACCCTCCAGCGTTTCAAACAGCTTATTGGCATCAATTGGTTTACTCAGGTGTGCATTCATCCCTGCTGCCTTTGTCTGTTCAATGTCACTGCTGAGTGCATTGGCTGTCATGGCAATGATTGGGATTTCGCTGGCATCTCTGCGGTCCGAGGTCCGTATAAGTCTTGCCGCATCTATTCCGTTCATCACCGGCATGCGGATATCCATCAGTACTGCATCATAATAGCCCGGTGGTGATTTTCGGAATTTATCCACACCAATCTGACCATTTTCTGCACATTCCACCACAACGCCCTTGTTTTGCAGCAGCCGAACTGCAATTGCAGCATTGAGAGGGTGGTCCTCACACAAAAGAATGCGGCTTCCCTCCAGCATGTGAAGAACAACACCCTTTTCCTGCTGCTTTCTCCACTCCTCAATCTGCTCATCAGAGGCAATTTTCATGGGGAGAATAATGGAAAAGGTAGTTCCTACTCCGATTTCACTCTTTACAGAGATTTCTCCGCCCATCAAATCCAGAATCTGTTTGGTAATGGTCATTCCAAGTCCGGTTCCCTGGGAGCTGGAGGTCACGGTGTTATGCTCCTGGGTAAACGGTTCAAACAGATGGGGCAAAAAGCTCTCACTCATCCCTGCCCCGGTATCCCGAACCACGATTTCATCCGTAATCAGGCCGTCCTTCACAGAGAGATTACGCATGGAGAAATAGATATCTCCCCCTCTCTGTGTAAATTTCACTGCATTGCCCAGAATATTCATGACAATCTGCTGAACTCTCCCCACATCCATGTAAAGCATGGTAAATGGAAGATTTTCTGCAGAAATATGGAAGTTGATATCCCGCTCCTTCATATTGGGGGAAATCATCCCCAGAACATTATTAAAGACCGTACGCCCATCACAGACAACGGGCCGAAGCTCCAGCTTTCCACTCTCTATTTTGCTCACATCCAGCGTATCGTTAATCAGGTTCAGCAGATATTTCCCAGACTGTTCAATCTGCTGAAGGTCCTGTCTTGTCATTTTATCTGTCACATAATCCTGTAAAAGTGTTGTCAGTCCCAGAATACCATTTAGTGGAGTACGCATGTCGTGGCTGACCCTGGATAAGAAATCCGTCTTGGCAGCAGTTGCCGCCTCAGCAGCGGAAAGCGCTCTCTGTAATTTCTCCTGTTTTTCATGCTCTGATTCTATCAGCGCCGTCACATCCGAGCGCAGCAGCAGGCAGGTCTCCCTATCGTCCGAGTATCCGTAGCACTGGTCCTTTTTGTAATGGATCACGCCATTTTCCAGAGTTCGATGCATGATTTCAAAATGATTTTCACTTTTCAGTCTCTCAAATATATTTTCCAGGGAGCACGCCTCCAGATACATCTGGCGGTCCTCCTCTATAATCGTCTGTGCATATGCCTCATTTGCTGCAAGGTAATCCTCCAGCTGCAGTTCCAGAGAGTTCCATTCCAGGACTT
This sequence comes from uncultured Lachnospiraceae bacterium, assembly GCA_964619485.1. Lineage (GTDB taxonomy): Bacteria > Bacillota > Clostridia > Lachnospirales > Lachnospiraceae > UBA2882. Next base: position 57,287 of record CAZUCI010000001.1, on the reverse strand, counting down.
CCCTTCTCTCACCCTTGCGGTAGGTGTGGTTAATGGCTTCCTCCCTGCTTAAATTGATGATAAAATGCGCCATTAAATTGGTGTTGTCCTCCGCCTGATGCTTCTCCTCCAGCTCAATTCTTGCCTCCAGATATTTCTCCGAATCTATCAGCTGTGAGGTCACAATCACCATGTCTCTGTTGTTGCTCAGTCGGTTCATTCTTACACGGCTCCAGTGCAGATTACCGCTTTTATGCCTGATCTGGCATTCAAATTCCACGCGGTTCTGCCCAGCCTTCAGTTCCTGCACTTTTCCACGGTAAATTTCTGCATAATCCTGTGAAATATATCCCATGGAAAGCCAGGAATTAGGGAAATCCTCCATATATTCCAAAACGCCAAAGTCGTCCTGCGTTTTTTTGAAATAATGTACACGGTCTGTTTCCAGGTTATAAACCCATACCCACAAATCCGCGAACTCGCAGGCTGTCTGTATCAGTTCTTCCCCCTGCTGCAGCTTTCTCTGCGCCTGCTGCAGTGTGGTCACATTCTGGGAATAGACAGCCATTGCATTTTCCGGCTCCACACTGGACAAATGCAGCATGCAGAGCTGTTCTAGAGCCTCCGTTTTTCTGGAAGCAGCTGTGACACGATACCTTATCTGGTTTTTTCCCATATGTAAAACAAAAACAAGCACTGCCATGCCGGACGAAATTTCTCTTTCATCCTCATAGGAGAGCTTGCAATCACATAGGTCAATATTTACTTTTTTTCCCAGGAAGGCGGCAGCCTGTGCCCTTCCATCAATCACACCATCCTCCAGACCATCAATGGCCAGCCCGCAGCAATAGAACTCGTCGCAAAGTAAAGGCAGTATTCTCTCTGTCTTGTTTATTTCTTTGTCAAAAAAAATATTCAAAACCTTTTTTAATAAGCGAAGTGTCTCACCCATAAACTTTATCCCCTGTCATGTCAGCAATAATATATAGACAAAGTTTATCACATTTCGTTGCAATTGTCAGCCAAAATGTCCAGCAAATGTCTGCAAATGTCTGTTGATTTTTGTTTTGGTTTCTGTTTTGGGTTTTGCTGAATTACGTGTGGCACCAGTTATCTCTTGGCGCTTTTCAAAGCGTGTGATACACGAAGCTTCGTAATGACCGGAACAATGGGTTTGGTAATCATATCCTCCGCTCCACACTGAAGCGCCCGCTCCTCCATCGTTGCATCAGAAGAGACAGCCACAACCGGAATCCATGCAACCTCCGGCTTGCTTTTGATAATATCCAGAAGCTCAAAGCCATCCACATCGGGCATAATCAGATCCAGCAGAATAATGCTGATATCCTTTCCATGGGTTTCAATAAAATCAAGTGCCTCCCTGCTCTCTGAGAATTTTTTTATCCGGAATTTATCCTCAAACTGAATACCTATGGTTTCACGATCCACAAGATTATCATCTACAATAACCATCAATGGCAGTTCATCCCCTGACTGCACTGTTTTCTCAAAATCATGCTGCACATATATGCCGCGGCCAAAGGCCTTTGCCTCATAAAGTGCCTCATCTGCGATACGAAACATTTCCTCGTCCAGCGCCTCCCCTTTATCAAGGAAGCAAATTCCCATACTACAGGAAATTTCAAATTTACCATCCAGTACCTGTTTCATCCTCTCCTGAATCTGAGCGCATTTGCCTGATGGAAGCTCCTTACTGGCCACATCCTTTAAAAAAACAATAAATTCATCTCCACCGAACCGGCCAACAATATCTCCACTCCGAAAAACATGCTTCAATGTATCCGCAACTTCCTTTAATACTTCATCACCCTTCTCGTGCCCCAGCTGATCATTAACCTCCTTGAACCGGTCTACGTCCAGAACAATCATGGCGCAGGCATTATCTGGTTCCTTCAGGGCCAGATACTGGTCAATTTTGCTCTTACTTGTGGCACGGTTATCTATTCCCGTAAGAAAATCAATCTCATTGGTAATCCTGTAAACTGATTTCTGTTTATATTCTGACAGACGCAGACGCATAACAACAAAATAGAGTGCACAGCCCACCACTGCTCCATAAACCACCTCAAAGGAGTCTCTACCTACTATTTCAGGGTCCTTAAAGACACCTGCCACAATGATATATTGTACAACCGCAAAAATTTGGGAAAGAAACATGTATTCAAATGGTATTATAAACGCAATAGGCGCAATAACCAGAAAAACCACCACAAATACTGCCGATGCAAAGGGAAATGGAATGGTATCCAGAATGGTGAACATGGCAAGTGCCGCAAACATAAAGCCCACGACCGCTATGGTAACAGGTTTCTTTCCATAAATCTTCCTGCGCTTCATTATCTCTGAAACAATGGCAAAAAACAGGACAACCGCCATCATCAGAAAATGATACCCGGTAATCCTCCACTTTTCCAGAAATAACGGCATCAGAAAAATAAAAATAACTTCAAAAACAAAGGTCAAATTGCTTAAAAGAGACAATGTGAGCAGATTTGTCTTTCCAATCTCATTATTATCACTGTTTATATATTCCCAAACTTCCAATCGTTTATCGCAAACTTTTTGTATGATTGCTTTTATCATAAGAATACTCCTGTCGCTGCTGCTCTCTTAATAGATTGCTCAAGTGATTTTATGATAGCATTTCCACTGTAGGAACGCAAGAAAAAAGTGTCCGTGCACGTACGTCGCACGCGGACACCTCGAGGGTGAATGTCGGTATCGGATGAGGCTGGAGGCCGATGTTCTGCTGGGGAAATGGAGGGATGACGGTCAGGGAGGCTGGCTGGTATTCTGCCGGGGGAAGTGGGGGGAATGACAGCCAGCGAGGGGCTGTATCAATTTTTCAGCGATGGGGAACAGGCAATTATTGGTCTGGAGCAAAAATTGCCCGTTGATTCTCTGAGGGGAAATGGGGGGGGACAGCGGTCAGCGGGGGCTGGATCAATTTTTCAGCGGTGGGGAACAGGCAATTATTGGCATGGGGCAAAAATTGCCCGTTGATTCTCTGAGGGGAAATGGGGGAACAGCGGTCAGCGGGGGCTGGATCTATTTTTTGGCGGTGGGGAACAGGCAATTATTGGCATGGAGCAAAAATTGCCCGTTGACTTTATCGCTTTTTCTCTGAAATATGCCTCTTTCAGCCTACTTTTCAATGCTCCTCAAAATCTGAAACATGCAATTTTCTTATCCTTTGTAAAATTGCATGTGTTTTTCGCTGCTAGTTTGCAAAAAATACATGCAAATATCAAGCTCTTGCTAAAATTGCATGTATTTTTAAGTACTTCTGCAGCTCGTCTGTCTGAAACATGGGCAAAAATACATGCAAAATCTTGTATACAAGGAAATTTGCCCGTTGCCCAATAAATCAGCTTACAACTCTGCAGCATTAATTTGCCTCACTAAATTGCAGCACTAAATCACCTTACAGCACTAAATCATCTCTTATAAAAATTTACAAAAAATCCTCTACCAAATGCCGCATTCGGGAAACACGCAGTTTTCTCAAGGCCTTTGATTCAATTTGTCTGATTCTCTCACGGGTTACATGGAGGTCACATCCAATCTCCTCAAGCGTTTTGGGCTGTCCATTAACCAGACCAAACCTTGCACTGATAACCTCTCTTTCTCTCTCAGTCAAAATACCCAGCATCTGCTCGATGTTTTCCCGTAAATGGGACTGTTCCGCAGACTGCTCCGGCGTAAGCATCTTATCATCTGCAATGAAATTAGCCAGCGTGGAATCCTCCTCATCTCCAACTGTCATGTCAAGAGAAGAGGAATCTGCTGCATACTGAATGATTTCCAGGAGGCGTTCTTCGTCAATTCCAAGCTTTTCTGCCAATTCTCTGTGGCTTGGTTCCCGACCCAGCTCCAGTGTAAGCATCTTTTGTGTGCGAACCACCTTGTTGATTTCTTCCACCATATGTACCGGCACACGGATAATTCGTGATTTATCTGCCAGTGACCGGGTAATGGCCTGTTTAATCCACCAGGTTGCATAGGTACTGATTTTAAAGCCCTTTTCATAATCGTATTTGTCGATGCCCTTAATCAGGCCAAGATTACCCTCCTGAATTAAATCCAGAAATGTCAATCCTCTGCCCGTGTATTTTTTTGCGATGCTGACAACCAGACGCAGATTGCAGTTGATCAGCTGGTCAAGTGCTTCCTTGTCACCCTCACTCTTTCTCCTTGCAAGCTCCTGCTCCTCCTCTTTGGATAAAAGAGGATATCTTCCGATTTCCTTTAAATAAAGTCTAACCGGATCCTCTGTTCCTACACCATCTAAGAGCGTATTGTCGTCTATTTCTCCATCTATTTCATCATCATTGTCTTCATCGTCTTCGTCCTCATCTGAAAGAGACGCCGCTTTCCCTGCAAAACCACCCTCATCCAGCAGATCCTGTTTGCTTTTTTCCGAATTGACAAGCTTCGTGTTCACTGTGATTTCATCAGTTCCATAGACTTCAAGGAGACCGGATATGGAGATATCCTTGTCCAACAGTAAATCATCAAGCTCGACCTCCGCCTCCTCTATTTCTTCTATTTTTTCCAGTGCTTCCTCTATTGCTTCATCATTTTCCTCAATTGCCTCATCTGACTCTTCCATTTCCTTTTCAATTGTGATATGAAAGCTCTCTAAATAGCTGTGAATATGTTGAAGCTGTTCCTCTGAAAAGGATGCTCCGTAAAAAGCATCCGTGATTTCGCTCTCTTTTATGATATTTTCATTGGCCTTTGCATGCTTGACCAGCTCATTCATTTTATTAATAAAAATTGATTCTGCAGACATTTTTTCTCCTGTATTCTCGTATTGTGTTCTCTTGTGCCGCAATTGTTTATTCTACTATTCCCTACAATAATTTACAATCATTTCAAGCCTCAGTTTACGTATTTTTTTTAGAACAATATGTAAAAGAGCATAAAAATTCCCCGGCTGCCGCACATGGCAAAAGCTGGGGAATAAAATTTACTTTTTCACGTATTTCATCAGCGTTTCATATATTTTTTGAGGCTCTACCGGCTTTGGCAAATGTTCGTTCATTCCCGCATCCAGACAATTCCTGATATCAGACTCATAGGCATTGGCTGTCATGGCAATAATTGGAATCTCCCTTGCATCCTCTCTGTCCAGCTTTCGTATTTCCTTCGCCGCGGTGATTCCGTCCATGACCGGCATTCGGATATCCATCAGAATGATGTCAAAAAAGCCCTCCTCAGATTCCTTCAGTCGATCGATGGCAAGCCTGCCATTCTCGACCCAGACAACCTTGCATCCCATTTTTTGTAATAATCTTCTGGCAATTTCTGCATTCAGCGGATGATCCTCACAGAGCAAAATCTGCATTCCGGCAATATCAACTGCTGCCACACTTTCCTGCTTCTCCTTATCGAGCTGTAGAGCCTTTTCTTTCGGGATTTTCTTTATGTTCAGGTAAACGGTGTAGGTGGTTCCCTCTCCCAGCTCACTTTCCACTTCCATTTTGCCACCCATGATCTCCACCAGATTTTTGGTGATTGCCATGCCAAGACCGGAGCCTGCCAGCTGGCTGGACATCACATTATTTTCCTGGGAATAGGGCTTAAAGAGACGATTTTCCATAAAATCCTTACTCATTCCCACCCCGGTATCTCTTATTTGAAATTTGCCGTGAAGTATGCTGCCCTGCCGCTGAACAATTTCCATTACCACTTCCACAATGCCTCCGTCAGGTGTAAATTTCACAGCATTGGAAAGGAGATTGGAAAAAATCTGTTTCACACGCACCTTATCTATTTCTATATAGGTGTCCTCGTCCACATTTCGATTTGTGATTCTGAAATCAATATTTTTCTGCTTTGTGCTGACCCTGACTATATCCAGAAGGTTATTCACATATTCACTGGTATGGACAATCTCAGGCTCCAGCTTTAGCCGCTCGGATTCCAGGCGCTGCAGGTCCAGTGTATCGTTAATCAGACTCAGCATGTACTCACCTGCTGCCTCTGCCTTGTCCATATTTTCCTGAATTTCAGTCAGGTCTGAGGTCTCCTGAGGCAGACGGATCATCCCGAGAATCCCATTCATTGGGGTACGCATATCATGGCTCATTCTTGAGAAAAACTCAGTTTTATCTGCGTCTGCCCGGGCAATTTTGTCCCTCTGCTTTTTCATAACATTGGCGTAGGTCAACACAATCGTCAGTCCAATAATCATCATAGTAAGTACGGACAATGCAAAAATGACCCAGCCCGGATAATCCCGCAAAACAGTTCTCATGCTGAATTCCTCATGGGACGCCAGCGCATACTGAACCATTGCATCAGATATGTCACTCTGATCCAGCTGCTGTATGCCTTTGTTAACAATACTTGCCAAAAGCTCGCTGTTCTCGCCGGAAAACTCTATGGCAATTCCATTGACCACCGGGTCCATGGGGAGCTGCCTGATATCTGTAATTCCGGTTTCAATCAAAACATTATCGGCAACGCGCATATCCAGGTAGGCCATATCAGCCTTTCCCGCCTCCACCGTTTTCACACAATCCCTGGGTGAATCGCACAGGACAACCCTGCACGCCGGATATTTTTCCTCCACAAAATCCTTCAGCATATTTCGATTTGAAACAATTGCAATGGAATATTGCCCTTTATTAACATCTATTTTGGAATCAATTCTGTGGTAAAGATTAAAGGATTCCTCAATGCAAACACCGCTATCCAAATAAAAAGCTGCGTAAAAATTCTCATGTTTTTCAAATCTTTCACCTTTATTCTCCTTGTGGGATGCATGAAAAACGACTATTTCAAGCGATATGCTGTTTGAAAAATTCACATTCCTCTGTATTACACTGCTTTGCTTCTTCCAGATTCATATTGCAATGGAACACATGTCCCATGTATTGCTGCGCTTTCTCGCCATAAAGATGATATTCAGCCTTGACACCCCGCTCACAAAGCAGCTCATAAAAAGGCTTTGCCTGACTGCGCAGAAAATCATAATAGGAGGTCATAATAAAGCTTGGAGGATAGTTGCCATTGATATTTTCACAGACCCTGAGCATTTCCTCCATTCTACGCCCCTTCCTGCCAAGATAAAGCTCCATCAGCAGGAAATTGCTCATACCCTCCTCATTTTTCTCTTCACGCTTTTCCTTTGATGCACGCAGCAAATCATAAAGTCCGCAATTGAGTGCCATTGCACGTATTTTCACCCTTTCAGGCAGCTGAAATGGAAAAAGTGATGCGTAAACCCGATTGGAATAAATAGCCCCAAGCTGACTTGCCATCTGGGCTCCCGCTGAATCCCCCACAAGAAAAACATTCTCACAGTCCATATAATAATTTTCTGCCTGTTCTTCAACCCAATGAAGTGCCTGGACAATATCTCCAAGCTGCGTTGGAAACAGATATTCCGGTGCCAGCCTGTAATTTACATTCACAAAAACAAAGCCCTCAAGTGCAAGAGACATGCCATAGAACTGATATACCTCCTTGGAGCCATAGGTATACCCTCCTCCATGAACGTTGACAATAACAGGAAGCTTTTCCTTTGTTTCCTCCGGATAATAAACATCAAGTAAATTATCGTTTCCATAAGGGATATCATAAATTGTGATAAGTTTCTGTGGCACTCTCAAATTTGCATCTCTTTTGGCATCACTTTCACCAAATTCTCTGCGAATTTTCTCACTCACCTGTTTGATTTCCTGTTCCAGCTCCATATTGTCGTTGCCTCCAGTCAAATTTTTTCCGCACTTCCCGCTCTTTTTAGAAAAAACCATACCCGTCTTTTCCATTCTTCTTTACACGGTACATTGCCTCATCTGCATTTTTGAACAATTCCTCATAGCTGCCGCCATCATGTGGATATGCGGCAATTCCAATACAGATATGCGCCCTGTACTCTGCATCCTCCTGGATTCGGATTTCACTCACGCCATCTAAAATCTGTTGTGCCTTCTGCTCCAAAATTTTACGATTGTCCATCATTGGCATAAATACAATAAATTCATCACCGCCAAAACGACTGATTAAATCACTGCTTCTGAATAAATCCAAAAGCATGTGCCCAATTTCCACGAGAATTTCATCACCGGCCTGATGCCCATAGGTATCATTTACATACTTGAAATTATCCAGATCAATGACCATCATACTTGCCGTTACATCCATTTTTCGCAGAAAGCTTACCACCTTATTCTCCATGGCTCCCTTATTATACAGGGCCGTCAGCGTATCAGTATCCCTCTGATTCTCCAAAAGCCTCTGATTCATAAAGTTACGGAGCATCATCTGGTTGTGCTTATATCCAAGAAAACATCCCACCACAAAAAAAGAAATTGCGTTCAGCACATCAATGGAAGCCTTTGGTGACTGTTTTATAAATACAGACTCAAAAATAAATGCAAGGGTAATCATCAGGAAAAACAAATTTTCCCGATATGGTTTATCAACAATCAGGAGGGGAAGTGCCACCAGCAAAACACAGACCGTAGTAGCCGTTGGATTGTTCTGAATCACATCCAGTCCAATTGCAAAGAAAAATGCTGTCAGTAAAAATGCATAATTACAAATCAGTGTAACTGTTCCATTTTTACTTCCCATCCTGCGTATCAGAAGAAAAATGGCAGTAAACATAATTGCTGTTATCAGATATAAGGGGGTCACTTTCGAAACTGATTTAACAAAGAATGAAGAAATCGTCAGAAGTGACATGACAATACTTCCAATAAAGGTTGATTCCTTGACAAGTCTGCTGTTTTGAAAAATAATCTCTGTTCTGAAATTGCTGTAAACAGGCTCTGTATACCCTGCATTACGAAATAATCTGATACCCATGTTCATTTTTCCCATGTTACTTCCCCCTGCTTGTCCTTAGCTTCTTGTCCTTAGCTTCTATTCTCTCTCTCACTCTGTAACAATTCAACATTTTTTCTTTCTGTTTCATTGAACATATCCATGGTAAACTCATCTGGATTGATCAGCTCCTCATACCAGGCAAACTGCTCATAATAGGCACGTAAGGCTTCATCCTTAAAAATGTAACCGTGTCTTGCATACAATTCGTTAATTGCTAAGCGCAGATCTTCATCTGAAAGTTCCTCTACTTCATCTTCCCACAAGGGTTCCACTGAACTATTTGGGAAAACAAATCCCTGGAAGTCATCCTCCCCTGCTTCATCCATATTTTCGTTCATGTGCTCACCAAAGGATTCATCAGATGAACCAAGCCCCTGCACTGTATATGTTTTAGTCAATGCGGCCGGAACCATTCCAAAATTTAAAATGCAGTATTCTGTTGGATCATCTCCATAATTGGAAATGGTCAAAACGACCTGTTCTCCATTACTCAAAGACTCATACTGATCCAGATCAAAATTCAGATACTGGGCTGCCATCTCCTGCGGTTCACCCGAAACATAGGCATAGCCATCGCCGTCCTCCCCTTCAAACGTTACATCAACGCCTGTAAAGGGATCAAAGCTCTGCGCTTCCTCCAAGTCGGAAACTGTACAATTTATATCTTTATATTTCAATTTACAGCCAAACATCTCTCTGGCATACTCTTTGTCGCAATCCCACGTATAGGTTACCTTGTCACCATTGCTGAGTCCTGCTTCCTGGCTGATGCTTCCGCCAACACAGCTGTCGATCAATGCCTCAGGCGATTTCATCCCTGTCCACAATACTGCTCTTCAGCTTTCTCCCAAAGTCAGTCTGAAGCTGTTCCTTATCAAAGGAAACTGTCACTTCTCCCATGGTATTGTACCCGTCAAAGGAAATCTCAATATATTTGTTCAGATTAACAGTCGGCTTTATCAGCAATGAAGCAAGCCCGATAATCAGGCAAACCAAAAATATGCCGCAGGCCACAGAAATCATTATAAGATTTTTCTTTTTTGAAGCTGCACCTTCCATTTTTACCTCAGGTTGGCCGGCTACTATCTGTTTTGCTCCACAGCTTGGGCAAAACACACTGTCATCCGGCATTTCCTTTCCACACTTCTGACAAAACATATCATTTCCTCCTTGTATCCTGAGCTTTTCTTTTTTAAAACTTTGTATCTTGAGCTTTTCTTTTTTAAAGCTTTCTATCTGTATTACTCTGCAAAATAAGCATCAACGCCATCTGCAATTCCCTTTACAATTTTCCACTGATAATCTCCGGAAGCCATATTGGAATCCTCCGTTGGGTTTGTCATATACCCCATCTCTACAATCGTTACCGGAACCTGGCACCAGTTAATACCACTCATGGAATCCGTTTCCCATACATACTGCTTTTTACAGCCGGTTGAGGCACACAGAGAATCCAGCACCTTTTGTGACAGACTCTTGCTCTGAGATGCCAGGGACCCATTATAGGGATTGGATTTTGTCTGGCAGATGGTCATTGCCCCATTGACAGAGGTGTCTGTGGACCCGTTGGCATGAATGCGGATAAAAGCGTCAGCATTGGCATTGTTTGCCACCTGCGCACGCTCGCTGTTGCTGATATTTACATCGTTGGTCGTTCTGACCATCAGAACCTGATAGCCTCTTCCTGTTAACTCTTCCTCCAGCTTCAAAGAAACCTGCAGTGTAAGCTCATACTCTGCCAGGCCGCTGGTCGGTCCGCTTGTTCCAGAGGCAACCTTTGCTTTCGTTTCGCTGGCTCCAGGTCCAATTGGTTCCTTCTCATTATTTCCCTTTTGCTGATGTCCTGCATCAATAACCACCAGAAAGCCTGACGGCAGCTCATCCTCCGTCACCAGATATTCGCTTGAAACATAACACTGTCTGCCATCCAGCATAATAATCGACCACTCACCGTCGTCACCAATTTTACTGACTGAATCCCGACGATTCAAGGTTGTGATAATTTCCGAGTCTGTGCCTGCCATGGAACGGACATTCACACGTTTTGCCGCATACATGGTAGCCGGCTCATCCAGCATAACTGCTGTGTTGGCAGAAAGCTGTTCTTCCTCGCTGTCCTCCACGGTATTTTCCTCTGCTGTTTCAACGGATATAGCTTCTCCCGCTTCATCAAGCTTTGTATCGTCAAGCTTTGCTTCGCCATCCAGTTGTTCTGAAGCTTCCACATCCTGCTCTTTCAAAGCTTCCGGTGCTTCAGCCCTGCCACATCCCACGAGAAGGCTGGCGGACAATGCGGTTATAATGAAGCATTTATAAAAATTACTTTTCAAATTTCTTTTCAATGTTTTCACACTTTTTCCTCTGTTTCTTCTTATCATAATATTTATATTTAATTCTACACATCAAAAATAGGACTGTCAACAAAACTGCTGTCAGTCCCGAGGATGGTATTACTCATCCTCTCCAAATCCCTGCATCATATGGTAATTCCACGCTGCATTTGTACTTTCCATCTCTTTCTTCTGCATAATTCTATTGCGGTCACTAAGAATTGCAAGCATCTCATCAACCACCTCTTCCATGGGAAGCTTCTTATAGTGGCTCAAATATCCAATCATCCTGGCAGCTGTGAAATCTGTATTCAGATTTTTTGTAACTGCGTCACAAAATTCCTCTGCATAGCCTTTTTTTAGCATCATGGTGTATAATTCCATACTTTTTTCTGATTTAGGTTTCATGTCCTCTCCTAAATAATGTTTTTTCTTTATACCGATATAATTTGCTGTCGCTCTCACATAATCTACCGCATCTCATACTAATATCATTTTGGTTTTTACTGTTTAACTTTCAAATATTTTCGAAATACAATTCAGAAGCAAATATGAATATGCCATTGCACAGCGGCTTGGATGAGGCATTGAAATAACATTCACTTTTTTACAATTCAATTTTGTCGAATAGTATTCTATTTTTTTACTTGAGTCACCACCATCAGTGACAAACCTGCACTCCGTCTTACTCTTTAAAACATACGTTTCAAACAGCCAGTTTGTTCCTGATCCCCCCACAATAATTACATCTGGATTAATCAGGTTCAATTGTTGATTCAATTTATCAGCATTCCGAATGGTAAACTCATTTAATTCTTCCCAACTGTTTACAGCTTTACCTGGAACTTTTTTCAAGTTTAATACAGCGATTTGACTTAACATTTGTTTTCTATACTCGTTATCTACTCCTGCGGAAAAGCACCCATTTAACACTATGTCTGCCCATCTGGATACATTGTTCCATGTTCCACCAGTACCGCGTCCTCCGTTAGCTAGAAACTCTGTCAAACTACTCTGTAAACCATTCGTATCTTTCAAAACAAATAGAAGCTTTCTTTGAGATGCATTCCATTTCTCAGAATCGACTATTCCATCCTCATTAAAAATAATTGTTTTCGATGCTTCCTGTTCCAATTCCTTTTTCCAATTATCGAATAATTTTCTTTCTTCTTCCTTAATATTCATATTTTACATTCCCTGTTAACCTGCCAATACCTAGTTCGTATACTTCAATAATGCATCAACAGTCTTTTTTGCAATCACAAAAATTTCCTCATATGAAGATTCGTCAGTCGTATCAAAAGTAAGCAAATTATTATACCAAATTCGATCCGTGTTTCCTACCTCACCCTCATATCCTAATTCAGAATATGGGTTTCCTCCCATCTCCTCTAAAATTCTGCTAAGCGGAGTACTTTTCTTTACCGGATAAATTGTGACAGTCATGCTGCTTTTCATACCAGAATCAGATGGTTTTGGATCAAGTCTGAATTCGTACCCAAATTCTAATTTGCAATCCTCTCCCTCGTTTCTAAAATATGTCCACCAGGTTCCCTTGTCATTCCTGTTATGCCAGTCATTAAAAGTTATATTACTGCCATTAAATAATCATTCAGTAACTCCTTAACCTTTCGACAGAAGTCCTTATGGCGCCACCTGTACTCTCCAAATTCATTAGAACTTCCTTTCGCATTATTAGCCGTAATTGCGGAAAAAGATAAGACTTTCTTAAATGCCTCAATTCCTTCCACGCTATAGGTATTACCATGTTCACTATCAATCACGTCAACAAAGTCTTCAATGAAGACACTAAAATCTTCTTCATCCATTGCAGTCAGTTTCAGGTTCTTCATCAGCTGTTCATCTTCTCTTTCCAATTGGCTTATCATGCTTTCATTAATTTCCGATTTCTTCTCAATCAAATAATTGTAAACACTTTCATACCTGCTCTGCATACAAAGCAGTGCAAACAAAATCGCCATATAGTGAGAATTCTGAAAAATGCTTTCATCGGCAACATATTTCAAAAGTAAAAATGAATTAAACAACCGCTTCATGCCTCTCGGATTATTTCCAATGGAGCTGTTAATCAGGGATTGATATATTGGGAGCTCTTTTTCGCTAACATCTAAACCAATATTCTTAAATTCTTCGCAAATGTAATTCTGAATATTATATTCTGCTATTGGCATTTTAAAGGGAACCTGAATAATTTTGTCAAAAAAGCTTTTTCCCTTTTCATCACTAAAATCCTCCCCGTATTTCTCCTTTACTCCCCTGCAAACAACACCATAATCAATTGCCAAAACAAATACACATTGCTCACAATCAAGAAACACCTTTAAAACTTCCAACAGTTCAACTGCTCTTCCCGGCTGTAATCTATCCAGGTCATCAATAAATACTACGACTCTTCCTTCCGCACCAGCTCTCTCCCTAACCATATTCTGAAAAGCCGTCTTTAACTCATCTACCTGTTTTACAAAATCAGACTCAAACAATTTTTGTATATCTTCACCATTAGATGCTCCACCTGATACATAACCTGTCGCCAGACCCGCAATCCCTGTGAAGATTTTTTTCAATGTATCTGTTATCTCTCCTTTTCCATTTGAAACAGAAGAAACAAGCTTACTCATCATCAAAAGGGGCAACTGCTCTCCCATGTTAAACTGTGAAAATTGCTAGGTGTTAAACCAAACACATTCTATCTTGTCTTTGGAATCTTCCTGGAGCTTACTTTTTACCATAGTCATAATACTAGTCTTGCCAGTTCCCCAATCTCCCTGTATTGCTAAGGTCATTGGAGTATTGCACTCTTTTATAAAGCTAATCAGTCCCTCTACATACTTTTTAATTTCAAATTGATCCTCTTTAGCTGGCATATCAGTTGAACCTTTTTTAATCATTGTGATTTCCTCCCACTCACTTTATCAATCATTTGATTTCCTTAAGAATATTTAAATATCATATAATAATGTTGTCTACATTTCAGCTATTTTTCATCAATTTTCTCTCTTTTTTATAGCACCCTCTTCAAACTTTCCAAAACACTCATCATCTGATATTTCAGCAAAAAGGCCGCATTGTAATACTCCGGCACTTCGTTTCGTACTTTATCCACAAGAGGCAGCACATACGTCTCTGTTTCTATAATATATCTTTGCATTCTTTGCCTGGTAAAACCCATTGCCATAAGGGAAACATTATTGCAGCGATCTATCAGCTTTGCAATGGAGGCATATTTGTTTTCCTGTATATTGCCATAATATTTTTTTAAATCCTCTTCCCTGGAAAGTGCCTGGCTTTTCACATGTGTTAATGCTCCAACTGCCACTTTTACCGTTTCATCAAAGGGAAGCTCTTTCGCCTTCACTCCACAGTCCTCACACACATCATGGAGCAATAATATTGTCAAAAGCTGATCATCTGCAATATCCATTGCCAGGGCATGACACGCCATCATAAGTGGATGGTTGATATATGGAACCTGAGCCTGTCCATTGCGGTACTGTCCCTCATGGTGTTCCTTCATATAAGGAAGTGCCGCCAATGCCATCGTGTATCCGCGGGATAGTGCTGCATTCCTTACAAAGGCATACATATAGTCTTCCGAAAAAATGCGTTCTCTTAAATCCTGATTATGTAAAATTTCTTCCTTAGCATCCGGTAAATCCCCTGTTGAAGTCTCCTGCATGTCCGTCGTTCTCCCTATGCTCATTGTATCCTCCTTTGTAACCACCTGCCCGTTACATCTCTATCATATCTTTTTTAATGCAGAATGTCATCAAGATATGCTTCCCAGGATTTCTTTGTAACGACATTTTCCATGCAGACAAGTGATGCGACCCCCTGCACCGTCGACCACAGCTTAATCAGCTCAATCTCCTTCTGCTCGTCCGAAAGTGTGCTCCCGCTCTCCTGAAGATACTGTTCAAACAGGCGCTTCAGCATACGATAAGGTGGGTAATCCTCCTCATACTCTTTTCCTGCAATCAAATGCACAGTAATTTTCTGATTAAAAAAAAGAAATTTAAAATAATCCTGATGCTCGATAAAAAATCTGATATAGCTTTTTCCCATTTCCAGGATTGCTGCCTCAGCACTCCCTCCGGCCATTTTCTCTACCGATTCCCTCAGGTAATTGGAAAACTGATCGGTAACAGATGCCTTGATGGCTTCCAGAAGCTCCTCCTTATCCTTAAAATGTGCATAGGGAGCTGCGTGTGATACCTTACAGGCTGCTGCAACCTTTCTGAGCGAAAGTGCCTGCTCTCCATCCTTATTGATAATTTTTACTCCATGATCAATCAAGTCCTGCTTGAGATTCCCATGATGATATTGATCTGCCATCTATTGCCTCCACTTTGTTCAATCTGATTCTCGCATCGTTTTATCTTTAATTTCCACAAGTACCCGGAAGCTTTCCTCCTGCTGCTCCCACAATGGGCTGTGAGCCGCATCCTCAATGAGATAAAAGCCTTTGTCCGGTGCCTCTATCATATCACAAAAATCACGGACCAACGGCCATGGGCAGTTAAAATCGTGGTCTCCGCTTAAAAAATACATGGGAATTTCATATTTGGTGTTTCCCTTTCTGTAATCAATATTCTGAAGCTCCCTGCTCAGGGCTGTTTTCCGATACATTTTCATTCCCTTAATAAAGTCAATTTTCTCTTTGATCGTATAGCAATGTGCAAGCATAATGGGGATATCTATTCCCTTGAATTCTGTTTCATTCATTGTTGTTCCGCCACCGGCTTCATGTAAAAGCATGACAAAGTCATACCAGTCATGACATACCACCTGTCCGTTTTCCTTTTTATCCACAAGCTGTTCTAACCGTTTCAGCCGCCGCTCATCCTGTCTCTCTGAAAAAGTATCCTTCATAAAATTATACATCAGAGTGTCATTGTCTTCTCCCTCACATACCTTCTGCGCCATACCAATATATGCCCGGTAATTATCAGGATATTTTGATATTGTCTGCAGTGCAATATTGGTTCCACCGGAAAATGCCATCAGGAAAATCTTTTCCTGTCCAAACCGCTTTTTTAAATATTCGGTAACTGCCCCTGTATCCTGCACCAATGTGTCCATATCGATGGTTTCCGGGTCAAGCTCTTTATCGTACACAATTCCCATGCCTTTGTAATCCCAGTAGCAAACTGTAAATTCATCCTCCAAATGCATATCAGGATATTTTTCATTTAAAAAATAATCATCCGTTCCAGGTCCGCTTGAAATAAATAAAAGTACCGGATTATTCAAATCCTTTCCATTAATAAAAAGTCCATTTGAGGCACCATTAATATCTACCTTGATTTTTTCACTGATACTTCCCTCTAACACATTTCCCGTTTCATCCTTATATTCCCTGATTCTTCCGCTGCTTATCAAGCTCCAGGCCAGCAGTACCAACGCTGCCAAAATCACAATTAAAGCTAAAATAAAAGTTCCCATCCTTAAAATCTTCCTTTCTTTCATAACATCTTTCTCCCTTTTGCCACGCTGCACTTTTGGGCTGTCTTATCTGGCTGACTTTTTCTGACTGTCTTTTCGTCTGTGTTGTCTGACTGCCCTTTCAGGCTGTCCATTCTGACTGCCCTTGTCTGACTGACCTTGCCTGATTTCTCTTGCTTGATTTCTCTTGCTTGATTTCTGTTGCTTGATTTCTCTCGCGGCATCTTTACGCTGTCTAGATGCATTGATGGTATCACTCAATCTTTACACTGTCAAGTTCAATTTTAATTGACGTCTAATTGGAATTTTTTACAACAAAAATTCTTTGATTAACTGCTCAACGATTTTCATATTTAAAGGATGTGCGCTTGTCTCATAGGTTAGCAGCAGATGCTTACCTGGGATAATGCCATTTTTCTGCATTAGCTCCAGCTTTTTAATAGCCTTTTCGCAATAATTCGGATCATCCATTCTGCCTAAATGTTCCCACAGGAATTCTTTTCTGGTTCTTTTATTCAATAAAATAAAATCGGGATAAACCTTGCCATAGCCTCGTAAATACAGTTCTTTTTCATAATGGTATGGAATATTTTCCAGCTTGAATTTATCAGCAAGTATCTTCTCCGATTTGGATCTTACCACCTCACCCTTCTCCGTGAAAATTTGATTCTCCCTGGGTAAATCATTCCTGGTCATGATGCTCTCCTGCTGCCATTTATCTGCATATTCTTCATTTGTCAAAATATAGGGAACAATCAATTCTCTCTTCTGCCCCTGAAACTTATCAAGAATTTTATCTATCCGTTCCTCCTGATAACCATTCAGGAACTGTTGAATACTTGCCCCATTTTTCCTTGCTGCCGTAAGAACACGTTTTGCATATTCCTTTTGGGCAAGCTGTTGAATATAAATTTTCTGTTCCTTGGAAATATATTTTCCATGGGTATCCTTTGGATTGTTTCTGACATAATACTGAAACGATTTGCCAGTCTGGTTTACCCTCAGAACCCCCTCTGGTGCAGTGCTAAGAAATTTTTCTGCCCTGTCTGCCAGCTCGTCCATGTTTTTCTTCATTAAAATCAACTGTTCCTGTAATTCTCTCTGCATAAATGCTTCCTTTCTTTCATATTGAATTTTAAGTCTAAGTGGTGCTTGGTGTTTGATTGTTATTTGCCGCTTGATTGTTATTTGGCATTTGATTGCTGCTTGCCGCTTGATTGTTATTTGGCATTTGATTGCTACTTGCCGCTTGATTATTATTTGGCATTTGATTGCTGCTTGCTGCTTGATTGTTATTTGGCATTTGATTGCTGCTTGCCGCTTGATTGTTATTTGGCATTTGATTGCTACTTGCCGCTTGAGCCTGAGCGATGCCTAATTGCACGACATGCAAAAATTAATGTATACAATATTTTGCCCGTGTTTTTCTTTGATTTTCAGACCTCCTTCGCTACTTTTCTTTCCAAATAACATGCAAAAATAGCTCCTGGCGCATTTTTGCATGTAAATTGACTCCTTTTTCCCCCAAAAATACATGCAATTATTTAAGCAAGCTATATTTTGCATGTTTCAGTTTTTTGGCACTCTAATAATTGCTGCAAAATCCCCTGTTTTAGGGCGTAAACTCAAATTTTTAATAGGGCAAATTTTAAAGGAATCAAAAATTTGCCTTAGTTTAAGAAAAATGTTTGAAATTTGTTGATGGGATTAGTAAAAGACTAATGAATTGTTAAAAAATAGACTTTAAATGATAAAAACCAGCACAACAGAAGTTGTGCTATAGAAGTTGTGCTATAGAACATTTCGAATTGTTCTATGTTTGAAATAACATTTGAAATAGTATATCTCTTTTTTGTTATTTTGTCAGTATTAAATTGGAAATTTAATAGAAAATTTAAGAGAAAATTTAAGAGAAAATTTGAGAGAAAAATTTGAGAAAAATTGAAACATCCGAAAAGGCCCGAAAACACTGACAAAAAATATTAAAACACTTGAAAACCACAGGATGAAACAGCGACAAATCCTCCTCATTATCCTCTGCTGCTACTTCACCCTGCCTTAATCCTGCCTTACGAAGGTATATCGCATTTCCACCCTGCCCTGCGAAGGCTTCCTATAGGTTCTGGTCCAGGAGGCTGGTAAACTCCTCCTTAGGCAATGGCTTTGAGTAAAGGTAGCCCTGAAAATAATCGCATGACCATTTCTGTAAAAACTCCTTTTGCTCTCTGGTTTCCACGCCCTCGGCGACCACCTTGAGCTTTAACAGCTTTGCCATCGTAATAATACTCTGGATAATTCCCTCTACCTTCTCACTCTTTCCAATCATCTGGATAAATCCAATATCCAGCTTTAAGATATCGAAATCAAATTCTCTGATTGTACTGAAGGAGGAGTAGCCACTTCCGAAGTCATCCAGCAGGATTTTCACTCCGGCCTCCTTGAATGCCTTAATATAATTTTCCGCATTATCAATCAGTGCAGAGTAGGCAGATTCCGTAATCTCGAGCCTGCAAAATTGATCCAGCTCCCTGATTTCTCTTATGTCCCACAGTATTTTTTCCATAAAGGAAATATCATAAAAATCCATTCTGGAAAGATTAATTGCCACTGGTATCATTTTTTTACCAGAGCGCACTCTCTCAACTATAAAATCCTTAACCTGATTCTCCACCAGTGCATCCAGCTGGGAGATATGCCCAGTCTCCTCAAAGGTAGTGATAAAGTCTCCCGGCGGAATCATTCCATACTCTGGATGAATCCATCTGACCAGCGCCTCTGCGGATATGATTTCCTCTGAATCAGCATCATAGATTGGCTGATAGTATACTTCAAATTCTTCATTTTTAATTCCATGCTCCAATTCGTTCAGAAGCTCTCTGTTCTTCATAAACCTTTTATGCATTTCGTCGTTATAGATTGCATAGGGCTTTACATAATCATCCTCGATATATTCATTTGCCAGTCTTGCCCGGTCACACATGCCACTGACATGGTGGTGATGCTCATTGAGTGGGTAGACCCCGCATCTTCCATAATAATGGATTGACTTGCCATTCACTGTCGTTCTACTGCTGCATTGTCTGGAAATCTGTTCAAAATCAAGATTACACTGATCAATAAAAACAGCGAAATGATCTGCTTCCAGCCGGCTGATTGCAATTGGTTGTAAAAAGCTGTCCCGCAGGGCAATAGCCGTTTCCTTTAAAACTGCATCTCCACCCTCCAGCCCGAGAAGCTCGTTGATTGCCTTAAACCCCTTAATGTCAAAGAAAAGAATTGCATACCTTGTCCTGTCTTCACAATGCTCCAGATAATCTGCCACATAGCGATTGAAACCATTCCGGTTAAATTCTCCTGTCAGCACATCATGATCCGTAATTCTGGTCACATCCTCAAGCGTTGCCAGAACCATACACCTTCTCTGATCCAGATACTGATAGCTGTACTGGTGCAGCTGTTTATTTCCATATTTATCAAAGCCGTTGACAATAAAGCTGTATTTTTTCTCCGTTGCCAGTTTGCTCTGTATCGTGGCAATAGAAGCCTTTTCCATAAAAACGCCATGCTCTGTTTTTTCCACAAACAGCTGTGCCGACTGCCTGCAGCCTTCAGCATAATTGTACTGCACCTCTGCCTCCGGAAAATTTCCCTGCTTCATATAAATCGAATGAAAGGTTCCCTCAAGCGTATCAATCAGACAGATTGACTCAAACTGCTCCTGCAAAATCAATTTTTCCAGCGCATTATGCATATGTCTGTCTGTGACATCCGACGCAATGCACACCACCTTCCTGTCAGCCTGTGATTTGACAAGCCGATAGGAAAACCAGTACACACCATCATTCATGTGGATTTCTACCTCGAAGGCTTCGTGTGAGCTGCCCTCATCCATGGCACGAAAAGCACGCCTGAAAATATCTGCCTGCAGCGGGTCCTTGATCGTCCGTTCAATGACACATTCCGGGTAATTTTCCAATATGTCAGGCATTCCATCTGCAATCACATTTCCAGGTCTGGCGGCAATATGGCTGACAGGGTCATACTCGAAATAAATCATTCCGGCTTCTCTGACCAGTCTGCTGATCCTGTTATCCTTCAATTTTATTTTTTCCTCTACTTTTTTATCCATAACCGTCACCCTCACATTTTGGGTTTTCGTGCTAATAATTTTCTTTAATTATAAGTCCTTTTACATGCTTTTTCAATAAGAATACTTTTTTCAATTGACGCTTTACATGATGCAAGTTATACTAAATAGTAAAATAAATTAATTTCTTCTAAAATAAATGAAGGGTGGCAAAAGCTATGCTGCATATCGAATCCTTAGATGATGGATTAGAACTTTTTAAGGCCCTTGGTTCTGAGGTCCGCATCGAAATTATCAAGTTACTGCTGGCTAACAAAAGCATGAATATGAACGAGCTTGCCAGCAAGCTCAACATTACAAACGGTGCTCTGACCAGTCATATTAAGAAGCTGGAATCCTGCGGTGTTTTATCCATTTCCAACGAGTCCGCCGGTCACGGGAACCAGAAGATCTGTTCTCTTCACCTGGACAAAATTCTGATTGATATTGAATCTCAGACCCCCAATGATAATGTTTACTCCACCGAGTTAAAAATTGGGCACTACAGCGATTATCAGGTTTATCCGACCTGTGGGCTCGCCTCTGCACAGAAGCTGATTGGCGAGGTTGATGACACCCGCTATTTTGCCCATCCGGATAGATACGACGCCGACATTCTATGGTTTACCAAGGGATACGTGGAGTATATGATTCCAAACTTTGTTCCTCATACCCAGTCCATCACCAGAATCATGATTTCTGCAGAATTGAGTTCTGAGGCACCCGGCATCAATAACAACTGGCCCTCTGATATTTCCTTCTATCTGAATAATGTTTATCTTGGAAAATGGACCTCTCCCGGTGATTTTGGTGATGTTCAGGGTATTTTTACCCCAGACTGGTGGTTCCCAAACTGGAATCAGTATGGTCTGCTAAAGCTTCTGATGATCAACCATCGCGGAACCTATATTGACGGGCTGCAGATTTCCGATGTGTGCATCGACGACTTCAATCTGGATCACACCAGCTCCATGCGATTCCGCATGTCAGTGGATGAAGACGCGGAACATATCGGCGGACTGACCATCTTTGGAAAATCCTTTGGAAACTACGGACAGGATATCAAGGTTGATATTAATTATGCACCGATTACAACGTAAAGAAAGGAGCTGTTGCTCCATAACTGAGTTAATGTTTACTCAGCTATTTTGCAACAGCCCCTTTCTTTATGTTAAATCTATTTTTACCACTTTTTCTTAGGGCACCTTCCATGCCTGACTGCCGCGCGAAACTCCACATAGCAGCCGCATGCCTGACAGGTTGCGTCCAGCAAAAGCTCACATTGCCTGCAGACCTGCAGACGCTTCTCATAAACCTCACTGTCTGCCTTATCCTGCTGCTTTATGACCTGCAGATACTTTTGCAGCTCTGCCTGGTCCTTTTCTGCCAAATCACGCAGTAAACATCTTGTACATACTCTGTCCATCTGCTTATTTTCCTTCCTCAAGCTCCAATTCCTCTGCCAGCTGCTCCGGTGTCATGATTTTCCTGAAAATGCGCTCCAATATCCAGTCAAACAGCCAGGTATCAAGGGCGGGAAGTACAAACAGGAAAATGGGTGAAAAGCTGACAATCACGATGGAGACTACCAGGGTAAGAATCATCAGCGCTGTCCATGGAAAATATCCAAGGGACAGACGCAGCCCTTTTTTCAACATTTCTGTGGGAGTACAGGTAAATCTTGCTGCAAATGCAAAGGTGACAATTGCGGTACCCACAATATAGAGCTGGAGAAAATAGAATACATAATACAAAAAGCCCAGCTGGCTTCCCTGCTCCAAAACAGAGAGAAACATTGCCTTATCATATACAAGGAACAGGAATACAAGGACATAAACTACGCTTCCCGGTATGGTACATTTCAAATTCTCCCGAAAGGAATGCCAAAAGCTGTGAAACACATAGTCCCGGCCGCCCTTCAGGGATTTATGTACCGTATAAAAAAGCGCAGCTGTCGATGCCCCGATGGTCACGACGGGAATACAGAAAACCAGCCACAGAAAGCTTGCAAATATGTAATCGACCGCTTTCCCGATCCACTGAAAAAATCCGTTATCATATCGAAACATCCCTTTTCCTCCTTGCCTGATTCCTTACACAATTTCTTATATATTTTCCTGCATATACTACTTGCTGACTAATATCTCTTATTTTAAACGAATTTCCACAACGCTGCAAGGAGGCAGTGTAATCTGCATGGTGTTCTTTTGAAGTGTATAGGCTTCAAAGGTCTTCTCCTCCACAACTGATGGCTGGTCAAAATCGTTATATGCCTGCATTTTTCCGGTTACAATATTTGCTTCAACTACTTCGTAGTCCTTATCCTTTGACAGCTGAACCGTCAACTCCTTATCGCTCTCTGTACCCAGGTGATTCAAGGTGATGGTGATGATACCGTCCTTCTGTGATACGGACTGTGTAATCTCAGGTACCTTCCACTCACCGATACCAATTTCCTCTGCGCCGGACAGACTTGCTGCCAGCAGATCGGCTGCCTGGTGGTGACGATACATATGGAATACATGGTAGGTTGGTGTCTTTACCATCTTTTCACCATCTGTCAAAATAACTGACTGCAGTACATTGACCATCTGTGCCAGACATGCCATCTTAACTCTGTCGCAGTGGTTGTTGAAAATATTCAGGGTAATACCTGCTACCAGTGCATCTCTGACTGTGTTCTGCTGATATAAGAAGCCAGGGTTTGTGCCAGGCTCCACTGTGAACCAGTTTCCCCATTCATCAACGCTTAAGCCGATTGTCTTTTCCGGATCATACTGGTCGATAATAGCGCTGTGTCTTGTAATCAGTGTGTCCATGTGAAGCGCCTTTTTCAGGGTTTTGTACCATACCTCTTCGTCAAAATCTGTGGCACTTCCCTTGATTTCCCAGCCTTCCGGATGTACATAATAATGCAGGGAAATATAGTCCATAAAGCCATGGAAATTCTCAGGCGTATGGTCATAACAGGTTTTCATAACGCCCTCTGTCCAGTGATAATCATCTACATTGGCACCACAGCACACCTTTTTGATTGGTGTTTCCGGGTCATAATTTCTCACATAGGTCTGATATCTGCGGTATTCATTGCCGTAGAACTCCGGTGTCATATTTCCGCCGCAGCCCCAGTTTTCATTGCCTACGCCAAAGAAATCCACCTTCCATGCATCCTCATGTCCATTGGCTTTTCTCAAATCCGCCATGGGGGAAACACCCTTAAAGGTCATATACTCTACCCATTCTGACATTTCCTGAACGGTACCGCTTCCAAGGTTTCCGTTGATATAGGTTTTGCATCCAAGCTGTCTGCATAATTCCATAAATTCATGGGTACCGAAGCTGTTGTCTTCCACAACACCGCCCCAATGGGTATTGATCATCTTTTTTCTGTTTTCTTTAGGTCCAATACCATCCATCCAGTGATACTCATCAGCAAAGCATCCACCTGGCCAGCGCAATACAGGAATATCAATTGCCTTCAGCGCCTCAACAACATCTGTTCTCATTCCATTGACATTTGGAATGTCTGAGTTTTCGCCTACATACAGGCCCTCATAAATACATCTTCCAAGATGCTCGGAGAAATGTCCGTAAATTTCAGGCTCAATTCTTCCCTTTTTTTCTTCCTCGTTAATTACTAATTTTACCATTCCTTTTAGTCCTCCTTTTGCATATAATGAACGCCCCAAAGCGTCTTATTATTGGTTCCCACTGCACTGAAGCACAGGGTTCTGTTTCCTGCCTCATCCGGCATTTCAACCAGTGTTCCCTGATATGCAATTCCATCAAGTGTCACTGTGATATAGTTTGTTCCGTCCTCCACTGTGAAGCTTCCGCTGATGTCACCGCTTATGGTTCCATTACTGGAAAAAGTTACTTCTCTTATTTTTCTTTTACTTGCACTGATATCAAGACCGTGGTTAATCATGTAGAAGGTTCCACACACATCCTCCATCTCATATCCATCCTCTGAAAGGCTCTCTCCCGCCGTCTCAAAGGGTGCCATCACCAGCCAGTCGTCCTGGGAGATGAAGAGCTGATGTACTCTCGGCTGATGATTCTCTGCATTGTCATCAAATCTCTGATGGTACACCATGTACATTTTACCATCCTCTGTGGTAAAGGAGGACTGGCCGCCCGGTGCCATATAGGTCACATCAAGGCTCGGCAGCGTGTAATTTCCTGCCATTTTTACACCAAAATTTTCAAAATCAGCATCATAGCCCAGCGTCTTGCCTGCCGCATCCACATAGGGGCCTTCCACGTTCCTGGAACGGAACTCCCTCATCTGATAGCCGCCATTGCTGGTCAGCTCTCCGTAGGAAAGAAGCAGGTAGTAGTAGCCATTTTCCGGACAATACTGAATATACGGTCCCTCCACTGCATGGTGACCTCCGCCCACAAGTCTTCTTCCATAATATTTGTCCACGCCATTCTCCGGGTCTCCCTCCGGATGAATCACATCTCCGGTCTCCTCATCTACCTCCAGAAGGAAAATTCCCCCTGACCAGGAGCCGTAAACCATCCACATTTTTCCGTCTGCATCATAGAAAACCGCAGGATCAATGCAGTTTGGCCAGTCCTCATTGACAAAGGTGCCGCTTTTTGTATAGGTGGAAAGCTTCACATCCTCGCCCATCACCTCGTAGAAATCGGTCTGATCCACGTCGTTTTTGGTAAAACCGGAATAAAGAATGGTATCCTGGTAGACAAAGGGTCCTTCCGGTGTATCTGATGTTGCAATACAGATATTGGATTTAATAAAGGAAGAGGTCGTGCAAAAATACATGACATACTTTTCCATTGCTTTATTATAGATTACAGTGGGAGCCCATACGGAATAGCCTCCTTCTGTATTTTTTCCGACAAAGGAAAAGGCATCAAAGGGTGCTGCAACCAGATCCTGAAACAGGCGGTTGGAATTGCGAACACCATCTGCCAGCATTTCCCAATCGGACAATCCCTTGCCGTATGCCATGGTCATGTGGCTTCCGTACATATAGAGCTCGTTTTCCTCTGTGACTAAAACCATAGGGTCATGCAGGGAAGCAAGACTTCCCGCTGAGCCTGTGGCAATGTCTTCCTTTGCCAGCTCATGTTCATCTACTGATTTTGTTCTGTTCGTTATCAAGGCAATGACTCCTACCGCAATACAGGCTATCAAAACAATGACAGCAGGTATTGCTATTTTTTTTATATGTTTACCCATACTTTCATTTCTCCTGTCTGTCTGTTTCCCCAATAGCAATAGGGAACAAACTTCATAACAGTCTCCTTCTTCTCAGGCCTTTTGCTTCCATAAAGCCTGCTCTCATCCCAGCCCGGATTACAGAGTCTGTAGCCCTTCGCTGTGATTACCACGGTTCCCTTCAAAAGCTCCTCATCCACAGTCTCAACCAGCGGCTGTTCTGTATCCAGATAAAGCTCTGCCAGATTGCTGCCATTGTCTGTCTCTTCCAGACAGTATACTAACGGTCCTTTTACAATGGCTGCCTTGCCAACATCCGCTCTGACGTTTGGATTGGCGTATACAAAATGGGCAGGAATTGCAAAATGTATTGTGATTTCATTTTCTATTCCGGAAAGCGGTATTTTGACATATCCCAGCTCTGTTTTTACCGGTATCGCTTTCCCATTCAGGGTGATTTCTGCCGCTTCCACATATTCCGGTATACGCAGCATTATCGCTCCTTCTGTCGTGTCCCTGGCAGAAACGGAAAGCTTCACTTCCCCGGCAAAAGGCATCCGGCTTTCCATTTTCACATGGACCGGTGTCCCATTCCAACTGGTTTCCATGGAGCTGGAGGCGTATAGGTTAATCCAAAGCTCATTCTGATGTGTAAAGCAGATATACTCACCCAGGGAAGCCAGGGTTCTGGCAATATTAGGTGGGCAGCATGCACAGCCAAACCATTTTTGTCTCACAGGCTTCACATGGGCCATGGAGGTTCTGTCCATACATCTGTCCGGCCATACGTCCAGTACATTTACATAGAAAAAGCTCTTTCCATCCATGGCGATACCCGCTAAAACGGTGTTCATCAACGCACATTCCATGGTTTCAATATATTTGGCATCCCCGGTAATCTGCGCCATTCTTCTGCAAAAAAGCGCCAGTCCAATGGATGCACAGCTCTCTGCGTAGCCACTGTCATTGGGCAGATCATAATCTGTTGTAAATCGTTCATAGGCGCCGGAGCTTCCAATGCCTCCGGTCAGATACATCTGTCTGCTTACCATGTTTTCATAAAGAGTCTCGCAGGCCTTCATCAGACCCTCATCGCGGCAGGCGTAGGCCAGGTCAGCCATTGCACAGTACAGATACACTGCGCGGACCGCATGTCCTGTGGCCTTTTTCTGCATTCTGACAGGTTCCCTGCACTGGGAATAATCGGGATCAAAGGGATTCACATCCTTGAAAATATCAATCCAGTCCTCATGCTCATGCTCCGTAATCAGATAATTTGGTTCGCAGCCTCTTCGGTCAACAAAGTCCTTTGCCATCTGCTTGTATTTCTCCATACCTGTCACTTCATAGAGCTTCATCAGACCGATTTCAATTTCCTCGTGTCCCGGCACTGCATGTATATATCTGTCTGTATGGAATACCTCGCAGATTAAATCTGCATTTTTCTTCATAATATTTAAAAAGGTATCTTTTCCAGTGGTTTTGTAATAGGCTACCGCTGCCTCCATCATATGACCTGCGGTATAGAGCTCGTGACCCTCGCGCAGATTGGTAAACTTGTGTTCCGGCTCTTCGATAGTAAAAAAAGTGTCCAGATATCCGTCCGGCTGCTGTGCACTTCCTATTAAATCAATGACCTCATCAGCCGTTTTTTCCAAAACCGGGTCCGGCTGATAGGACAGGGAATATGCCACTGCCTCAAGCCATTTTGCCACATCGGTATCCTGAAAGACAGCCCCATGATAGGTTCCTTTTTTTCTCCCGGCTGCAATCTCAAAATTGCTGATGCAATGGCTGGAATCTGCATCGGCTATCTCATCATTGAGTGCTTTCCATTGATAGGGAATAATTTCTTTCGTCACAAGCTTCGTATATTTATTCCAAAAATAATCGTTGATTGAAATAGATTTTAAATTTATCAGATCAAGCTTTTCTTTTCTCATATTTTCCATGTACTGCCTCCTGGCATGCGGTGTTACCTTCTCCGGTCAAATTCTGATACCACTTTAGTTACAAATCACCTGTGCGAAAACGTACAGGTGATTCTATAATAGTTCTATACAGTTTCTGAATCGTCAAAGGAAAATACCGGTCTGTCATTTTCATCCCATCTGACCTTCATCAGCTGTGCATGTCTATTGGGGTTGTAAAGCGGGTCTCCCTCGATTTCTGCCTCTTTTCTGGCATGGTAGACCATAATGTCATTTCCACAAGCATCCTTGGTAAAGGAATTATGACCCGGTCCGTAAATTCCTTTTGTCTCATCTGTTTTTAAGACAGGGAAGCGTTCCTTTTTCCAGGAGAGCGGGTCAAGCATGTCGGCATTCTCATCTGTTGAGAGCATCCCGAGGCAATAGCAGATGCCCGTTTCGCTGGCGGAATAGGTTAAATATATTTTGCCATTTCTCTTAATCACGGCAGGTCCTTCATTTACCCAGAAGCCGACTCTTTCCCAGTCATAATCCGGTGTTGTTAAAAGCACCTGAACCGTTTTCAGTTTATTTGGTGATTCCATCTGTGCAATATACAGGTTGGAAATCTGTTTTCCAACACCAACCTTCTCTGCCCAGACATAATAGTAATTTCCGTGATTCTCAAATACAGTTCCATCCAGTGAAAATGCTTCAAAGGAAAACTCATCCTCATCTGCTCTCTGCATTTTGCCCAATTCATGCCAGCTCCCTGCCATGGGATCAGCTTCGGTGCACTCCAGCACATAAGGTCTGATGTTCCAGACATCATCCTTATCGCCTCCTGCATAATAGAGATACCACTTTCCTTCCAGAAAATGTAATTCCGGTGCCCAGATATGAATACTCATGGGCCCGCTTTCATGCTTATGCCACACTTCTACCTCCTGCGCATCAGGCAGCTCCTCCAGGGAGGCTGCATGTCTTAAACAAATGCCATCATAAGCAGGAACAGAAGCTGTAAAATAGTAAGTGCCATCTGTATGACGATACACATATGGGTCTGCCCTCTGGCAAATCCATGGTTCGTTAAAGTGCAGTTTTTTGTCCATCTTTGATTGTCCTTTTCTATGTTTTATCCCTTTACAGCACCCGCTGTCATTCCGTCGATGAAATAGCTCTGGAAGCATAAGAAAACAATCAGCACAGGTATAATGGAGAACATGGAACCTGCAATCAGGACATCATAGTTGTTTCCGTATGGAGTCAGTAATGTATTCAGACCAATTGGGAGTGTGAATTTATTTGCGCTTCTGTATACAAGCATTGGCCACAACAGGTTATTCCAGGAACCCATGGAACAAAGGATTGCCATGGATGCAAATGCAGGCTTTGTAATAGGAAGCATAACGCGCAGACAGATGACATACTCGTTGGCTCCGTCGATTCGTCCTGCGTCCATCAGCTCTCTGGGAAGACCCTGCATATACTGCCTGAAGAAAAAGATTGTGGAAGCACTGCATAGTCCCGGCAGAATAACGCCCCAGGTGGAATCAATCAATTTTAAGGAAATAATTTCCTGATACAGTGGCAGCATCAAAATTTCAAAAGGTACCATCATGGTTGCAATAACCAGGAAAAACAGGAAGTTTTTCAGCTTGAACTCATACATGGATAATCCATATGCTACAAAGAAGCAGATAATCAGTGTTGCCACAACTGTGATAAAGGTCAACAGCAGACTGTTTTTAAACCAGGTAAAATACTTGATGGAGTCTTCGTTTCCGCTCAACAGGTAAATATAGTTGTCAAGGTTCATGGTTGTAATGTCCAGATCAATACTCAGACCTTTACGAATCAGCTCTCTTCCTGGACGGAAGGAAGCAACCAGACCAGCAAAAATAGGGAAAATAATCAGTAAGCTGATCACTCCAAACAGCAGTGTACTTAATATGGAGAGAACTGTGGTTTTTGTGCCACCGACTTTTTTGCTCTTTTTCATCTATTTTTCCTCCTTTTTGAAGATTCCGTTCGCAGACAGCTGAACCATATTGATAGCCAGTGCGATAACAAGGAGAACCAGACCAACCGCTGACGCATAGCCCATGTCATTCTTTTCAATTCCTCTACGATACAGATAGCCTACAATGGTAAGTCCGATATTGTTTGGTGATGCATTGCCTGCCCACAGCATGAAGCTTTCCAGGAACATTGCAAGACCTGCATATACCGAAATGGTAAGTACATATATGGTAGTTGGTTTCAAAAGCGGAATGGTAATATAGCGGAATTTCTGTATGGAATTTGCACCATCAATTTCTGCTGCTTCATAGATTTCCTTATCAATACTCTTTAATCCGGAAAGGAAGTAAAGCATGTTGACACCGGTCCATCTCCAGCAGGCCAGAAGCAGAAGTGCAAATAAGCCTGTACCCTTGATTTTCAGCCATTTAATGGATGCAAAGCCCAGAGCACTTAAGATTACGTTCATCTGACCGGTTCCATATTCGGAAAACATCAGACGGAACAGGGTACCGGAAATAACAACAGATGTTAATGCCGGAATGTATAACATTGCCTTCCAGATTCCTTTTGCCTTTACAAGATTGCTGTCCATCAGAACTGCAAACAGTAATGGGAATGGAATCAGTAATACCAAAGTCAGGACCATATATTCAAAGCTGTTCAAAACTGCGGTATGGAAAGCAGTATCCTTCAGCAGCTTCACATAGTTTGCAAATCCGATAAACTCTGTTTTTACAGCACCAATATCCTGAAAGCTCATTTTGGCTGTACTGAATAATGGGTAAATCCAAAAAATCAAAAAGCTCAATATAAACGGCAGAGCAAATACATATGGTGCTGTTGTCTGTGAATATAGAAAATTACCGGCTTTGCCATTTTTTCTCTTTTTCTCTTTCACGGTCATCTCTCCTTTTTGTTTCATAAAAGGAATTGCCTAAGAATATTGGTTCTTAGGCAACTCCTGTGAAATACCTGTAATCACGATTTCACGTTTTCAGTCACCAGATGTTCTCTGGCGGTTTCTTACTCTTCTAATTCAACAACGCCCTGTGCTTCTTCCAGTGCTGATTTTACATCCATGCCATCTTCCAGGATTTCATTCAATGTAATGTTGCAGAACTGCTCATTGATGGTTGGGCTGATGCTTGTTGTCATGATTGTTCCAATCTGATCCTTGATTTCATTTAATACATCATATGGATAGTTTCTGAAGAATGTATTGTACTGATTGCTCTCGTCATGTGCAAATGCTTCGTCTGACCAGAGTGCTGTGTTACATACGTCAAATCCAAGGTCATTCCAGATAACTGTTTCACCTTCTGGAGACATTTTTGCGTAGCAGAGGAAATCAGCTGCAAGTTCCATATCGGAAGACTGCTGTGTTACAACGGTACCTGTACCACCAATACCTACGGAGCAGGTCTGTCCTTCTTCAAATACAGGACATTCTGTGATATACCAGTT
This sequence comes from uncultured Lachnospiraceae bacterium, assembly GCA_964619485.1. GTDB lineage: Bacteria > Bacillota > Clostridia > Lachnospirales > Lachnospiraceae > UBA2882. The sequence continues at coordinate 25,937 of CAZUCI010000001.1, read as the reverse complement.
GCCTTTTTCTTCAGGCATGTAATTGATGAAACGGCTCATGTACCACATAGCTTTCGGGAAGGAAACGATGTTGTGGTCAAGAATATTCTGGAAGCCGGCCTCAAGGTCAATGTGTCCATCTGGGGAAACTTCTGCAAGTCCGGAATTAACCCAGCTCTGCTCCATTGTTAACATTTTATTTACAGAATCTAACTGAACATTAGCTGTTCCATCAAATCCGCCTGTCCAATCTTCGCCGTACTCAGCCATTGCAATCCACTGCCAGTCAACACCGGCTGTATCAACAGATGTGAAATATTTTCCTTCTGGATTTCCGATTGCTGCCAGGTATTTCTCTCCAAGTGCTGCATAATCATCCCAGGTTACAACAGCGTCAACTTCTTCCTGTGTAATTCCGGCATCTTCTAATGCTTTCATATTCCAGTACATTACTGTTGCACCTACGTGGAAAGGAGCACCGTACTGTTTTCCGTCAGATCCCTTGTATGCATCAAGACGGGATGTTAACATATCGCCAGCGTAATCTGCCATTGCATCATCAAGTGGATATAACCAGGTATCAAGACCTTCATATACGTTTGGAACCTGTCCCATTTCTACATCGCAGATATCAGGAGCACCTGTGCCTGCCTGAAGAGACATGATCATTTTATTATGCATATCAGCATATGGATATGTAGTTGCTGTCAATTCAATTGTTCTGTCTGGATTTGCTGTGTTCCACTGCTCTACCATTTTCTGATAAAAAGCTGCGTGAGCATCAACGAATGTCCATAACTCCAAATGTGTTCCATCAGGATCACCGGCTGTTGCGCTAACGCCCTCAGCCTCTGCCTCTGCATCTGCATCTGCTGCTTCTGCGTCTGCATCCTCTGCATCTGCGTCCGCTGCTGCTGCAGTATCGCCTGATGCTTCTGTCGATGCGCTTGAACCGCATCCTACTAAACAACTTGCAACCATTGCCACACTTAAAAGTGCGCTTAATAATTTCTTTCTCATAGTCGTCCTCCATACATTTTGTTGTCGAGGTCTCACGGACGGGGGGTGGTATGTACACTTCCTCTTTTCACATGGACAATTTGTACATTTTTTCTGTTTGTCCTGCCTCATGATTGTATAGTATTACATTTCTGCTCTCTCGTCAATACTTTTATCTAAAATATTTTAGTTTTTTCTATAATTCATGTATACAATTTATACAATTTTAAATTAATAATTGTCCCTTGTTTTTCACAAATCAATTTTCTTCCAAACCGTGCCCGATTTTTTCTCATTTTTATTGTGCACTTTTACCAACAAATATTGCTATCGTTTGTTGCTTTTCACCTTTTTCTAAACTATTTTAGGCTTTTATGTAAAATATACATAATATATCACTTAATTCTCGTCTGCAGTTCTTTTTGTTAAAAAAAGAAGCTCCTGCGTTTAATCCGCGCAAAAGCTTCTTTCTTTATATAAACCTTGCGATGGTTTCATACATCGTCTCCGGATAAATCGGTTTCGGAATATGGGCATTCATTCCCGCATCCAGACATTCCTGAACATCACTGTCATATGCATTTGCAGTCATGGCAATAATGGGTATACGCTTTGCATCGCTTCGTTCCAGCCCTCGGATATTTCTGGTTGCCTCAAATCCATCCATAACAGGCATACGCACATCCATAAGAATGGCATCATAATAGCCCTCCGGAGCATATTGAAATTTTTCCAGCCCCAGCTTGCCATTTGACGCAAGCTCCGCACGAACACCTTTTTTAGCCAGAAGCTTTTCCGCAATGGAGGCATTGAGCGGGTGGTCCTCAACAAGCAGAACACGTTTTCCCCAAAGATTGTTCAGCAGCTCCGTTGTATTCTTTTTGTCCTCTACTGCATTTTGCTCGCCTGGAACAATTTCAAAGGACAAATGAATGGTAACCTTCGTTCCCACATTCTGTCTGCTTTCGATTTTCAGCGTACCGCCCATGAGTTCAATGAGCTTTCTGGTAATACTGAGACCCAGGCCTGTTCCCTGCAGCTGTGATGTAACCTCACTTTTCTCCTGCTTAAAGGGCTCAAACATATGCTTTTGAAATTCTTCACTCATTCCAATTCCCGTGTCCTGAATGATATAGTCGCAGTGTCCTCTGTTTCCTTCGATAACGAGGTTCTCTGTATAATAGCTTATGGTTCCTCCCTCAGGGGTATACTTAACTGCATTGGATAAAACATTGTAAAAAATCTGATTCAATCGAATCTTATCTGTAAGAATCGTCAGTGTTTCTTTAGCATCCTCAAATTCAAATTTTAACCCATTCTGTTCACACATGGGCGCAAACATGGTTTTCATACTGTTTAAAAAGTCTGAATAAAAATAGGGCACATAGCGGAGCTCAACTTTTCCGTTTTCAATCTTTGACATATCAAGGACATCATTCAAAAGCCCCAGCAGAAATTCTCCCGAGCTTCTGATGTCGGTGAGGTTTTTTCTCAGTACCGGGGATACATCCGGTTCATCCAGACTCAACGCCGTCAGCCCAATAATGGCATTCATCGGAGTACGCATATCATGGCTCATTCTTGAGAGGAAGTCTGTTTTTGCATTGTTCGCCTCCTGGGCATATTCCACTGCCTTTTGCAGCTCCAGTCTCTTCTTCTCTTCCTCCTCCAGCATCCTTGTGACATCTGTCTGTGTGAAAAAGCAGGCGTTTGGCATATGAACATCCCGCTTGTAGCGTATGTTTTTTGTTCTTCTTTCTCCATTATGGTCAATGATGTGGCAGGAAAACTCAAACTGTTCATTTTTCTTCAGTTCTTCCCGCACTCTTTGAATAAAAAAGGTGGTTCTGTACTGTTCCCGCTCTTCCGGAACAATGGCAAAGTTCACAAATTCCTCCAATGCCTGTTTATAATCCTTTACCTGCACCATTCCTTCTTTTTCAGGCTTCATATAGCTGTTCTCACCGTACATCATCAGAACGCTGTCATCAAAGAAATCCACGTACCCGATCATATCATAATCTGTATTTACCAGATAGGTGGACATCAGCTCTACCACCTTTGACTCATTGATATTTCTGCACACGTAATACAAAAAGACGTCTGTTCCATTCTGATCCAGCTTCAGCATATAGGTACTTCTCACCCATATCATTTTGCCTGTCAGAAGCGTCCTCTGGTACTGCACGCTCTTTTCCTCGATACCATCCTCTCTGGCCTTCATAATGTTGTCAAGACTGAAACAAGTAAGGAACTCGGCTTTTTGCTCTTTATCGCCAATATCCTCTGAGATGTCTGCAATAAATTCATCATATTTCATATGTTCACAGATTGGTTTGAGCAGTCCCTTCCTGGTCTCATCTACTACGGTATCCTTTGTCAGGTTAAAGCTGGCATACGCAAGTACCTGGGAATCAGCCATAAATCTGTTTTTCTCTACCTGATATTTTCGCTCCAGCTCCGCATTTGCCTTTTTTCTTTCATCCTCCAGTCTCTTTCTCTGTGTGATGTCAGAATATCCGGCATAAATCAAAATACCATTTTCTTCATCCCCAAAGCTTCTTGCCTGCACCGTCAGCCAGACATCCTCCTTTTTCCCGGGAATATTGGCCCGGAAGGAAAACTCGCGGTAGGTTCCCGGCTGTGTCAGCAGCTTCATTTCCTGCTTAACACCATCACGAAATTCCGGTGCCGTATAGGAGAGCACCTGGTCGGAAGAAAACTTCTTAACCTCAGCCAGGTCAGTGGATAACAATTTGCATAATGGTTCGTTGGTGTTTACCAGTGAAAATCTGCCATCTTTAAATCTGTATACAGCTACTCCAAATGTAATACGTTCCAGAACGCGCCCCAGCTCCTGCTCTCTCTCCTCCGCATAGAGCTCGTTCTGTTTCTGGCTGTCAATGTTGATAGAACAGCCAATATAGTGATTTTCTGTATGCTTTACAAAAATAATATGCTGCCACTCATAGCACTTTTTTACCATATTATAAATTCTGGCTTCACAATCACAGGAATCCACATTCTGCTGCATTTTATCAAAGAGCTGAAAATACAAATGCTCCTCCTTCGGATGCACAGAACCGGTATTTCTAAATATCTCCGGCACATTATCTATAATTTCGTCATAGCCAAGACTTTTACCGTTCACAATTCTTGTCTGATGCTCTTTGGTGTCATAGCTCCAATAAAGAATACCCGCGTTCTCAGCTGCAATCAGGACCTCTTTTCTGACCCGCTCCAGCTCCTCTCTCTGGGTTTACAATGGTGTAACATCCTCTGTATATTCAAGGAGTGCACTTTTTCCATTCCAGTTTATATGTTTAAAAAACTGGTGATAGGAATTTCCACCATAGCTCACGTCTCTGCAGGCAAGTCCATCTGAGGGCTCCTCTGTTCTCATGATACAGTGTCCACAGGGCTTGTTCAGTCCATGAATATATTCATAGCACACCGAACCCACATAGCTGCCCGGCATATTCCTTGTGGCCTCCAATGCACTTTTATTTGCGTAAATAATTTTATAGGTTTCAGAGTCAATCACAGTAATGGATGCGGAAACCTCATCCAAAATATTTCCATAAAGTAAAGCGGCATCAGATTCATTCAAACTTTCAACCGCATGTCCTGCCAAAATCATACTTTCTCCCACCGAACTGACTCCCTTCGTGCCTGTTTTTGCTCAAATCATAAAATTGCCTGTATAGCTTTATTTTACGACTAAATCCGACAAATAACAAACTATTTCGTACTGATTGCAATTCGTTTTTATCTTTCTCCCGGTTCTATGAAAATGCCTAAAAAAAATACCAATCTGAAAGAAACAGACTGGTATTTTTTTATATTATTTTACTGCCTCTTCCTTTGTTCCACGCCCGGTCAGCAGAAATGCTGACACCAGAGCGGTAAACGGTGCTACCGTAACTAACCCGAAGCTTCCGACAATCGTGTGCAGTATCTCCGACGAAACATATTTATAATTCAAAATGTGATCGATCGGTGTTCCCTGCGCCATAAATACCATTAAAAGCGTGGCATAGCTTCCGGAATACGCCAGCAGCAGGGTCGTTGTCATGGTTCCCATGGCCGCCCGTCCCACATTCATGCCTGACTTTAATGCTTCCATTTTACCTATTTCCGGTTTTTTCTGTACTACCTCATAAACCGCTGATGTGATATCTACCGCCAAATCCATCATGGCCCCGCTGGCTCCAATAAAGATGCTGCTCATGAATACTGCGGTCAGATTCAGGTTCTCATATCCGCTGTAAATCAGGGATTCGGCATTTGTCATAATTGCTCCATGAATATCAAAGAGATCCGTAAACAGAATTCCCAGAATACATGTCGTTACGATACCAAGCATCGCCCCCAGAGTCGAAATCAGAGTTCTTCGATCCAGTCCATAGACAAAGAACATAATCATAATGGTCAGTCCAGTAACAATAAAAATGCCCGTCCAGACAGGTGAATATCCCTTTAAATAACAGGGCACAAGTATTTTCCAGATAGTCAGAATGGTAATAAAGAAGGAAAAAATTGCCTGGAGTCCGTTTTTTCCGGCAAAAAGAATCAGCAGGGCTGCAAATAATATGAGCAGGATAAACTCCTTATCCAGGCGAAAGTGATCTGACATCACTGCAGACTGAATGGTATCGCCATCATGACTGATTGTGACCAGTGCCTTATCTCCCGTAAGAAAGATTTTATCCTTTTCCAGAGAACCGCTCAGGAAATTGACGCCCTCTATTGTCTGTCCCTTGAACATGCCGTTTTTGACCAGCAGAGTACAGGACTGCTCTCCAGACTGAATCAATCCGGATGATATCACCGCAGAATTATTTACCTGAAGCACCTCACAGACAGCACGCTCTGCTCCCTGATATATAACAGCATCCTCGTAACCGGTGGGAATGATTACGAGGATGCCAATCAGGATTATGCCTGTGATCAGTGTCAATAAGAAATTCTTCTGCTTTGTAAAAAGCATTTTCATTCTTAGTTTACTCCTGTCAATGTAGCAAGTTTGGTGTAAATCTCAGTATTATCAAAATAGCCGTCAAATTCGTCCTGTCCAACGCCCATTGCAAGTACTTCAACAGGAAGACCTGTATGTGCATAGGAACCAAAGTTAATTCCACTCTTATTATTTAAGATATGTGTAATTGTGACAGTGAGTGGCTCATAGCTTCCATATAATACATACTCGCCCTGGCCAAATTCTTCCTCTTCGCCTGTACGTGACATGGTTGTCTCGTAGGCTGTCTTTAACTGCTCATACTCATACTCTGTCATAACCAGCGCGCCTTCATTTTCTGATTCAGGATGGCTGTCTGCGCTGTCCTTCTGGGAAGTTGCTTCTGCAGATTCTGCTGTAGGAGCTGCAAGACCGAATAATGCTGTTACGTCTGTCATAACTGTATCAAAATCTGTCTTCTCTTCTTTGTATTTTGAAACATAGTCTGAATCAAATTTTGCGTAGGAAATTTTCTGATTTTCAAAGTTGGTTAAGAATGTATCATAATCTGTTCCTGCGAAACCGATTGTCAATCCACCAGTCTCATGATCTCCTGTTACAAGGATTAAGGTTTCGTCCGGATGCTCGTTGTAAAACTCAACTGCTCTTGCTACTGCGTTATCTAATGCGATAGTATCAGTAATTGTGCTTGCTGCATCATTTGCATGACATGCCCAATCAATTTTTCCACCTTCAACCATCATGAAAAATCCGTTCTCGTTGTCAAGCAGTTCAATACCCTTATCAACATAGTCTGCAAGTGCCCATTCGCCCTCTGCACGGTCAAGCTCATAGGACATTGCATCGCTGTCTGCCAGGTGCTCGTCAATAGCGATTACCTTTTCTGTACCGGCTGTCAGTGCCTCAGCTTCTGCCTGAGTTTTTACAACTGTATAGCCTGCCTGCTCTGCCAATGCATAAATATCTTCCTGCTCTACCTCTTCATCATCACCTGTAGGATGTTTGATTGCTCCACCTGCGAAATAATCAAATCCACTGTCGATCAGCTCAAGTCCGATATCATAGTAGCTGTTTCTGGATTTCTGATGTGCATAAAAGGCTGCTGGTGTTGCATGGTTAATATTTACAGTAGAAATAACACCAATTTTATAATCCTTCTGTGCCTTCAGCTTTTCACTGATGGTCTCGTATGTCTGGCTGAAATCTTCGCTCACATTAATGCTTCCGCTCCAGGTTTTATTGCCTGTTGCAATAGATGTAGCTGTTGATGCTGAATCAGGTGCAAAGCTTGTGCTGTCGTAGGTCTGTGCACTACCCATAACCGGGAAATTCATCATAGTCAGATTATTTGTGCTGGAAAGAATTGCTTTTTCTTCATCTTCTACTGTGACGGTCTGTGCATTATCCTGATTGGATGCACTCACATAATAATTTGTCAGCTGAACCTGAGGGTAACTCATACCATCTCCGATAAATAAAAATACATACTTTGGAGTTTTTGCTGTGTCTGCTTCCTCTGTTGCTGTTTCAGCAACCTCTTCTGTCTCTGGTTCACTCTCAGCTGCAGTGTCCTCTGCTGCTTCATTTGCCGGTGCTTCCTGGGTTGTACTTCCGCATCCTGTCAATGCTGCAAAAGCCAGCGTACAGGATAACAAAACTGCAATCATTTTCTTTTTCATTTTTTCTGTCTCCTCATTTTCTGTTGTGTTAAAACACACTTATCATATAAGGAAACCCATTTTGCATACTATCGGCAAAGGGTAAACAGAATGTAAAACCCATGTGAAGACCTGTTCAGGCTTCCTGCTCAAACGCCGCTATTGCGCCTCTTTCAGGATTTTTTTAACTTCGTTTTTCGATTGCACAAAAACAGAAACAATCTCAGGGTCAAAATGTTCTCCGGCCCCTTCCTCTATCACCTGAATTGCCTGTTCAAATGAAAATGCTTTCTTATAGCTTCTCTCCGAAACGAGTGCATCAAACACATCTGCAACTGCCATAATACGTGCACAAAGAGGGATTTCTGTCCCTTTTAAGCCATTGGGATAGCCTGTTCCGTTCCATTTTTCATGATGATACATTGCCATATCAATGGCCATGGACAGCCAGGAGTCATCACCTATTTCATTTAAGGAATTTTTTAAAATCCTTCCGCCCTCTGTGGTATGCGTTTTTATGATTTCATATTCCTCCGGTGTAAGCTTTCCCGGTTTATTCAATATGGAATCTGAAATTTTAATCTTTCCAATATCATGAAGCGGTGCTGAGTCATATAGCTTTTTGATATATTGTTTGGTGATTTCCTGCGTATATATGCCTTCTCTGCGCAGCTCATTTCCAATTAACTTCACATATTTCGCGGTTCGCCTTATATGTCCCCCGGTATTGCTGTCTCTGTTCTCAACCATGTTTGCCAGCGTAAAAATGATGTTCCTCTGCATTTTTGAGATTTCGTGATTTTTTTGCTTTAATTCTTCCACATACAGGATGATTTTATCCTCTGTATCACACATGGCCTTAAAAACATCCTCCAGCTCATCCCCGGTTGAGATTGTGTTTTCATCTCTCACTCTTTTATTTTTTTTATTTCCGGCATAGGCCATTCCCTTTGCCTGCTCAGCCAGAATGCTGATTGGTTCCAGCAAATACCTGTTGCAATACCAGATTGTAGTCACAGAAATCAGAATCATAAGACCAAACAGCATGGTTCCCATACGGATTAAATAGATGGAAACATTTGTCCTGACCATACTTGCATCGAAAAAAGAATGAATGGAAGAGTAATATATCAGTCCTCCAATCAGCAATGAAACTACGGTTAACAGCCCCGCTGTGAATACTACCCAAAATGTGATTTTGGAATTGATGGAGGTTTTTCTGAATGCCGTCTGTTCAAGCATCTGCACCCCATCATCTTTGTTTTCATCCCTTTTTTTCCAGGCTGTATAAATACGACCATAGGGCATTTTTTTCAAAACTGCTACAGGCATAAGTCTTAAAATAATGCATGCAGCTGCTACAACGATAACCTTATCGAGAAGGTCAATGGTAACATCTCCAAAAAACTGTATAAAAAAGGGGGGCAGCTGCATTTTCTTATCCAGAAATAATACCATTGGTTTTGTAACGCCCTGACCATAGGAATAGCCGTACAAAAACCATGTGACTACAGCACCCAGTCCTCCGCCAATTAGGGCATAGCTGATAATTGCCCGCAGTCTTCCCTTCCATCCGGCAAATACATTTTTTCTTGTAAAATAAACAGTGAGCACCGCAATCATTACATTTAAAAAGCCGTAGTACATCGTCATTAAATCCGGTGACAGCCTGGTGGCAGTCGCCAAACAATTGGAAAAGAAGCCGGCAGCTATCCCTGGAATAATTCCACCTAACGCTGCCGAAATAATTGTTCCTATGGAATCAAGATAAACCGGCAGATGAAATATTTTGGTTATACTGATCAGAAGCAGATTTATGGATATTCCTGCCAAAGTAAGCCAGAATGTAGGCTTAATATATTGTTCTGTTTTCACATTTTCGTCCTGTCTTTCCTGGTCATTATCAAAATTTTTTCTTCAAATATCCAAATTTTATAAAACAACAATCGAATTTCCTTCAATCTGCTTTGCTTTTTTCTTTGCCTTGACAATCTGCTCTGTCAGCTCTGCCGCCTTATTGTACCTGGTTATCTGATTTGTAACGATTGCAATTGATATGGATGCAATCGGAAAGCGTTCCGTAATGCCTTTTCTGTTCTGTGAAACAATATATCCCCGTTCCCAGTCTTCATCATTATACAGTTCATGAATCTTTTCCCTGAAATCACTGATTATAATCTCAGCCTGCTCTCTTGCATTGGGCTGCCTGGAGATAATGACAAAGTCGTCTCCTCCGATATGACCCAGAAATGATGAGGTCCCAAAAGCTTTTTTCATGGATCTGGCAAGAATTTCAATCATTCTGTCTCCATTTGGGAATCCGTAAGCATCATTAAATGCCTTGAAATTATCCAGATCCAGGTAAATAATCGCAAAAAATTCGCTTTCTCCAATGAGCTGATGGATTTTCTGTTCAATGACACGATTTCCCGGGAGAGACGTTAAGGGATTTGCTTCATTGGCCTTTTCCACCTCAATGGAAACGGTCGCAGACAACAAATCCTTTACCGTGACAATTCCATAGTATTTATCCCGGTTCAATACAACTACAGGATCATATAATTCACTGGTCTCTCTTTCCATCGCAAGACGGGACACGCTCTCAATCGAAAATGTTTTATACACAGTAAGTACCTTGGCGTTCGATAAATCCTTTACCGTTTTTTTCACATGGAGATTATATCCATATCTCCCTCCAAATGCCTGCATCAGGGCAGTTTTTGTTAAAATACCCCTGAATTTTCCTTTGGTGTCTACCACACAGATAGCCGCACAGTCCTTATCCCTCTCAAACAGCTCATAGGCTGCAGCAGCCTTTTCCTCCAGCTGCATGACATATCCGTTTCTGCTGATGGAGCTGACATTGCGGACAAGGGACATATTCTGATATTCATTTCTTTTATTCTGGTTAGAATTTTTTAGCAGCTGAAGCAGCCCCGATGGCAGGGATGAGCCACTGTTTTTGCCGCATTGCAGTAATTTTCCCCGCCCATATGGGATTCCCAGATTAACCGCATTCTGCAGATTTCTTTCTGTCTGAATTCCTTCTGCAATTACAGAAAAATTCATTTCCTTTCCAAAAAGCAGCACAGATCTGATTTTGCCTGCCAGCTCCGGGTTTGCGTCCAGATTACTGATGATATTCTTTTCTATCAAAACAAAGGAAAGCTTCCAGCGCTTTATCTGTACCACATCCGGATATTCATAAAAACCAATTCTGAGTGCAGCTCCAAAGCCGGCCTCTCTTATCGTTTCGATAAGGTCATCAATATTTTTCTCGTAATTAAGGATTTCCGATTCCTGAAGCACAACCACAATTCTCTCATGGTCCAATGCCTTTATTTCTTTAATTGCCTTTATTTCCTTTTCTACTTCCTCCAGTACCGGAATATAAAATATTTTCTGGTTTTTATATTGGTCAAAATCAACCTCTGAATTGCTCCTTACTGCATAACCTCTGATTATCCCTGTCTCTAATGATACTATTGGTTTATACATTTTCCCGATTCCTTTTTTGATAAATCAATATTTGAAGTACTGCCATTATGCATTATTGAAGGATGCCCTCCTGAGGCATTCTGTTCAGTGCCTCAACTATCAGTTTCTGGTAAGCCTCCCGTTTTTCATTCATCACCGGAATCATGTATTCAAGTAAAGTATAGACAGCCCTGTTCATATACATTAAATCTGTCTGGGGACAAAGCTCTCCGCTGTCTGCCTGTTTTGAAATAACCGACTGATATTCTTCCTGTGTCTTTAAGAGGAACGCTTTCAATTCCTCTGCCGACCGAACCGTCTTTTTCTGGTCATCACTCCAGAGCCTGCTGCCTGATTTGACAGAAAGCTGCCGCTCTTTGCCACCGGTTCATAGGCCTCTCCCACGATTTCCTGCCCTGCTCCATGGACATACATCAGAAAATCCTGTTCCAGCTCGCTCAGTGTTCCAGAATATGCCAGGTAAAAGAATCTGCTTAATGGATATCTATTATTTTCATCCACACTGACCCCATTCACTGTCAGACTTTTCACGTCTGCGCTCTCTGTCAGAGCTCCCTCTGAAACATATCCAATTGCAGCTTTGTCTGCCGAAACAAGCTTCATTACCTCTTCTGCGTTGTCTGCAAGCTCTGCATCTGATGTTGTCAGATCCGATTGTTCCCCTGAATCAGCAAAATCTGCAAGCTCTGCAAAGGTGCTTCTTGTTCCTGAGCCCTCTTCCCTGGATACCACCCGGATATTTCCCAGCTCCTCCAGCCCTTCCACCTGAGTCTCTGAGCTGTTCTGGTCATCCCTCTGCACGCCGCATCCCGTTAATATTACCATTGCACCCAACAATGCAATTCCAGCCTTCATTGCTTTTCTCATCATTTAGTTACTCCTTTCCTATATAAGCAGGTTCGCAAAAAAATCTTTTAAAAGCTCTGCAAAACACACTTACAATAAACATACTAAACCTGCAATGTTAAATCGAAATACTTACCATCCAAAATTTATGTAAAATCTCTGATTATTTGCTTCCGGGATGTTCTCAATTCCCGTTTTTTTATTCTAAAACAACTGGTATTTACTATTGATGAGCGGTATAATGTAACAAAAGTTTTGAGGTGGATAAAATGAAGGAAAACAGTGAGCTGGAGCAGCTGAAAAAAATTGCAGAGCTATCACCTATTGGCATTGGTCTGTTTGACCTCACCACCTCTGCACCTGTATTTTTAAATCAGGCATATTACAATCTGGTTGGATATACCAGGGAGGAGTATCAGACGTTCATCCATGACAATGAACGCCTGATGTTTCCGGATGATCTGAAGATTTCCCATCAGAGCCAATATGAATACGCTCAGGCTGGCGAGGCTAACAATTATGAATATCGCATTGTTCGCAAGGATGGTCGTATTCTTTGGATTAAGCTGAATGTTGCTACTACTGCCATTGACGGGAAGCAGTACGCTTACGCCTCTTTTATTGATATTACCAGAGAAAAGGAAACCTATTCCCAGCTGGCTCTGATTGCAGAAAATTCCAGCAGCAGTATCTCCCTGCTTAAAATTACCAATGGTAACGAAGAGCTTGTCTATGCCAACGAGCAGTTCTTTGATTTGATCGGCATTGACCGGGCTTCATATGAAAGCAGCATGGTCAGCCTGGATGAAAAAATTGTATCAGCTGCAGACCACAACCGGATCAGACAGGCTGTGGCAAAAGCAATTCAGACGGGTCAGCCCGGAGAAATTGAGCATCAGATTATCAGACCTGACGGAACACATTTATGGGTAAGCAGAAGCTTCCGCTCTGTCAGTCAGGATGAGGCTGGTGTATTTCTGCTTATTTCTATTGTGACGGACATTACCCAGAAGAAAAAAAGTGAAATTCTCTCTACTCTGGAGAAGGAGCGTTATCAGCTGGTAATTGACGAAATGGATGCCGCTGTTTTTGAATGGGATTTAAAAACAGGCAGTTTTTACTGTTCAGAGGCATACAAAAAATATGCCATAAGCCAGGCTGACACAGATGACATTCTTCAAAACAGAGCGTCAGCAGACCTTGTCCATCCCAACGACCTTTCTGTTATGCAGAAATTTTTTGAGGAAACAAATCAGGGAAAGGAAAAGGTGGAGACAACACTGCGTCTGCGCATGACGGACAACAGCTACCGCTGGTGCAGAATGATAGGACTTTTTCACAAGGATGAACAGGGTGTCCCATCTAACACCATCGGCATCATCATCGACGTCAACGACGAGCATGAAAAGAATGCAATGCTGGATGGTGTGCTGAGCTTCATGCCTGGGGGCATTGGCATATGGAAATTCGGTGAAACGCTGGAATGCGAATATTACAATGACGGCTTTGCCCGAATGGCTGGATTATCCAGAGCAGAAATTGACCAACGGATTGCGGACAATACAATTCTCAGCTCCATTATTGCCCCGGTTGATTTTCCCTATGTTTCCCAAAGGCTTGACGAACTGGTATCACAGGGGGAAAATCTGGATTTGACTTACCGCTACCTGTACAGTGACGGCAGCGTCCGCTGGCTTCAGCTCGCGGGCATCAAGCTTCATGACACGGATGGCTGTCCTGTCTATTACTGTATGTTTACCAATCCAACCAACGAAGCCACTCTCTATCGGAATATTGTTGAGGATTCCACAATTGGTGTCCTCGTTGCCGATGTCAGGGATGGAAATGTCAATTACATCAATGATGCGGCAAAAGTATTCTATGAAATTTCTCAGGAGACAGTGGGCTCCCTCAATATACTGAAGCATCTGGAGCTGGCTGGGCGTAAGCGGCTCCTGACCCGTGAACAGCTGCTTTCTTTAAGAGAAGATGATTATACTGAATTCCATGTGGAGAGCAATGGACGCTACTACTCCATCAACGGAAAGACTCTGTCCTGGAATGGCATTGCATCCTACATCCTGTATATTTCAGATGAAACAGAAATCAAGCAGCAGCATGTCCGCTTACAGAAGCTGGTTAACCGTGTTCCTGCCGGCATTGGCATTTATGAAATTCATGACGGTGTGGTGAATCTGACCTCCTTAAACGATGCCTACTATAAAATGCTGGGCTTCAAACGCGGAACCAGAACTCACCTGATGGGTTCCAATTCCATAAATGTAATCTATCCGGATGATATGGAAGCTGTATCAGCAATGATTCAAAGGCTGATTGACGGTGCACAGGAGTGCAGCGTACAGCACCGTATTCAAAACAGCGAGGGAGACTGGGTCTGGATTAATCTTGCTGCCTCCGTCGTTGAAAGGCACGGCTCCCATCTCCTCGTTTATGTATCCTTTACAGACTGCGATACACTCATTCGCTCCCAGCTTCAATTGATTGAGACCCAGAAGAAGGAGCAGGCCCTGCTCAACAGCATTCCCGGCGGTGTTGCCATCTATCATCTGAAAAAGGACGGCCGAATTACAACAGAATATATTTCGGAGGGACTTGCCCGCATGCGTGGTTATACGCAGACGGAGCTTTTTCATATGATAAAGGAAAACGCCCTGGCAAATGTGCCCGAAAGCGAATATGAAAAACTCAATACTGCAATTAAAGACGGTATCTCAAACCATAAGCCAATCAGTGTAGCCTACCTTATTCACAGAAAAGACCAGCCTGATTTATTGAACCGGCTGGATGCCAACATGATAGAAACAACTGCCCTGGACAAGGACGATGCTTCCGTCTGGTATGCAGTGCATACAATTGTAAGTGACAACACCAAGCTTGCTTTAAAGGAGCAGGAGCATTATCGTACAGTTCTTGGTATGCTTGGAATTGCATACTGGGAATGGTCAAAGCAAAACGGCTTTTACGCTTCAAGCAGCTACTCTGACTATGCCCTGTCCCAGATTCCTTTTGAGACGGTACGTGGCAGAGCAGCCCTGACCGGGATTATTCACCCTGAGGATGAGTCTGTGCTGAAGGAATATTTTTCCCAGGATTCCTCCAACAGCAAATCCTCCAGCATTACAGTCCGTATGCACATGACAGACGGCTCTTACAGCTGGACAGAAATGAACACCTTCAAGGACATCTCTCCCAGCGGCGAGCTCCTTCGTCTCAGCGGTACATTACGCAACGTAAATGACGAATGGATTGCACAGAAAAGGATTCTTCAGAATGCACTGGATGAGGCCAGAGTCGCAAATCAGGCAAAAACTGCATTTCTCTCACGAATCAGCCATGATATGCGTACTCCATTAAACGGAATTCTCGGCTTGACCTCCCTTATGAGGGAAAAACCGCTGGATGATGATTTAAGACATGACGTTGGCAAACTGGAAATGTCAGGACAGTATTTACTCAATCTTATCAATGATACCCTCGATATGAGCCGCATTGAAAGTGGAAAGCTGGAATTACATCCGATCGTCTGTGACGGACATGAAATCATTAACAACACCTTGAGACTGGCACTTCCCGGGATGCAGGAAAAGCATATTCATTTTAATGTTCATGCAGACAATCTGCCCTTTACCATCCTCTATCTTGATGTCCCAAGGATTCAGCAAATTGTTATGAACATACTTGGGAATGCAATCAAGTTTACACCCGCTGGCGGAAGTATTGACTTTACCATGACAAACCTTTCCATTGAAAACGGAATCATAACAGACAAAATCGAGGTCAGGGATACCGGTATTGGAATAAACGCTGACTTCCTGCCGCATATTTTTGAAGCCTTTTCCCAGGCAGATACCTCCAAAACAAGCTCTGTCCAGGGCACCGGACTGGGTATGGCAATCACCAAACGCCTGGTTAGTCTCATGGGTGGTGATATTGCAGTTACCAGTGAGCCCGGCACCGGAACCTGCTTTACCTTTACCATTCAGATGCCCATTGCCACAGCAGAACAGATTGAAGCATGGAAAAAGGAGCAGTCCAGGGTCAGTGAGGAGGTTTCCTTAAAAGGGAAGCGGATTCTTCTATGTGAAGACCATCCACTCAACACAGAAATTGCTATCAGAATGCTGCAAACCAAGGGGATTCTCGTGGAACATGCCAGAAATGGCCAGCTCGGCGTTGAGATGTTTGAAAAATCCCGGCCAGACTATTATGAT
>CAZUCI010000001.1:0-9737 GCA_964619485.1 uncultured Lachnospiraceae bacterium | reverse complement strand
CATCCGCATGCCTGTCATGGATGGAATCACCGCTGCAAAAGAAATCAGGAAGCTGACTCGACCGGATGCACAACAGATTCCAATCATTGCGATGACTGCAAACGCATTCACCGATGATGTGGAAGAGACCAGAGCAGCCGGTATGAATGCTCATTTAAGCAAGCCCATCGAACCTGAAGCCCTGTTTTCCACCCTGGCTATGCAATGTCCAAATCAGCAATGTCCAGCACACTCCCGTGAGCTGCACAGTACAAATCAGCAATGTCCAGCACACTCCCGTGAGCTGCACAGTACAAATCAGCAATGTCCAGCACACTCCCGTGAGCCGGACAGTACAAATCAGCAATAGTGAAAGGCGATCCCAGCCAGGGACCGCCTTTCATTGTGCTTTCATTTCACAGGGTTTTCAGTATCTTGTTCAGAATACGATAAAGCTGTTCTGCTTCCTCTTTTTCAAGCTTCACACACTGTGCCATCTGCTGTGGTACATGAACAGCCTTTTCCTTTAGTGCCTCTCCCTGCTCTGTAATTGAGACATGAAGCACACGTTCATCCTCTTTTGACCTGCATCTGGTAACCCATCCCTTTTTTTCCATGGTTTTTAACAGTGGCGTAAGTGTTCCAGAATCCAGATATAAATAAGTTCCCAGCTCCTTTACCGTCAGCTCCTTATGCTCCCACAGAACCATCATGGCAATATACTGCGTATAGGTCAGATCAAGCTCATCCAAAAATGGCTTATAGTGCCTTACAATTTCCTTAGATGCTGCATATAAAGAAAAACATAGCTGATTTTCCAATTTCAGGGTATCGTACTGATTCATTTTAAATTCTCTCCTGTTTTTTAGTATTTGGTCCGTTTTTCTTTTCTATTTTTCAGTATTTGATTCCTTTTTCTTTTCTGCCAGATAGCTCACTGCCGAGAGTGCCGCAACATTTCCCTCTCCGGCTGCCTTGATATACTGATAAGGCGTCCCTGTTATATCACCACAGGCAAACAATCCTTTGATATTCGTTCTCATGCTTCTGTCTACCATGACCTGATTGTGCTCAATGGCAAGTCCCGGAACCAGCTGTGATGGTGCAACGCTCTCTCTTAGAATAAAAATACCATCTGCATCCAGAGTACCTTCCTCCAGCTGAAGCTTCATCCTCTGATCATTTCTCTCTATTGCAACTGGCTTTTTCCCTTCCACTACTTCTATTTCATTTCCGAGCGTGACCGGTTTATCATACATGGGCAGATAATAGACATGTTCTGCAACCTCTGCCAGAAACTCGGCTTCTTTTTCCTCTTCACTGCTGTATCCAATCACAATGGCTGATTTTCCTCTGTAAAAGGCTGCATCGCAGGTTGCACAATAGCTGACTCCTCTGCCAAGATTCTCCACCTCTCCCGGAAATGGCTTTGCAACAGACATGCCGCAGGCCAGAATAACTGCTGAGGCCTCATACATTTCCTTATGTCCCTGCATTCCAAAGTATTCTCCCATGGCGTAAACCGCATTGATCCGATCCTGGGTGATTTCAAGCTCCATTGCATCTAAATGCTTCAAAAAAGCCTGCTGAAGCTCGTCTCCTGACACTTCAGGCAATCCGAGGTAATTCTTTATGCCATGTGCCTTTTCCACCTTATCGCTTAAGCTCCTGCTTCCCAGTAAAAGTACTTTTTTATTCCTGACCCTTGCTGTGATTGCCGCCTCCAAACCAGCAGGTCCTGTTCCTATAACAGCAATATCATATCTTTCCATTTTTAATCTCCTGTTTCTTTCTCTGATTACTCCATGCACTTATAATTCCATTTACTTATACTTCCATGCATTTATAATTCCATGCTTCGTTACCTGCAATTTCCTCACGCTCCGCGGATGGCATATTATATGCAACAAAAAATTGTGTACAATTTTTATGTAATAAATTTTACACAATCATTTTGATATTGTCAACCTGTTTTCACTTTACTGACAGTTAAAAAACAATCCGGTTTTTGCCCTCTTTCTTCGCCTGATACAGCCTTTCGTCTGCTGCATTGAACATAGGTGTAATCCGGTCCATACTTTTAACCTCCTCCACTCCACCGCTGAAGGTAATTTCAATCTGCCTGGTTTCCATTGAAAATTTCTTCAATTCTACTGCTGTCTGTTCCATTACTTCAGTAAGACCCTCTCTGTCGGAATCCGAAAACACAAGCATAAATTCCTCTCCGCCATATCTTGCCGCAATTCCCTTTCCCGATATATTCCATTTCAGTATCTCTCCAAGCCTCTGTAGAACCTGTTCCCCATAAACATGTCCGCAGGTATCGTTTACCTCTTTGAAATCATCGATATCAATCAGAACAATAAAGAAAGACTGTTTCTGATTTTTTAATTTTTCTTCGATATAGTTTGTTAAATAACGTCTGTTATACAGCCCGGTTAATGGGTCCTGCTTTGCCATATTTTCAAGTGAATTTCCCATATCATATAATTCCGCCTGCTGCCTGTCGTACTGCTTCAGCAGCAGGGTCAGCATAGCCCCTACGCTGACAGCTACAATTACAAAGGAACAAACAGTCGAACCAATAGAGTTCTGCTCTGTGATTTTTTCAATTGTACTGGGATAAACATATGTCAGAAGGATAACCGTGGCATCAAACAGTATTTCTGCTGCCAGCATTGCCTTTCTCACATGTCCACTCATAAAGACTGCTGTACCGACAATGCCAAGTACCATATAAGGCATTGTACCCTTTCCGTAAGCATAATATAAAAAGGGAAATTCCAGAAAGTTTAGCAGAAGCAGAATGACTGCTTCTGCCCGCTTTCTTCCTCCATCTTTGTTTCCTACAAATGCCATGAACAACAACAGCAGTGCACAGATACCGCAGACAAGTGTTCCAATTGTCATTCCAAACAAAATTGCACTCGCAATAAAACCAATGCTGTTAGCAATTCCTCCGGTCATTGAAAATATCCTGTATAATTTCTTTTCTATCTCATTTTTCTGTCTTTCTCTTATGTTATGTTCCATGAAATGTCTCCTGTTTTGACAGTGATGGTACTGGCATTGTCATCCAAATCATCCAGTAATGTCACTGCTCCATCATGGTCTTTAATGACACAATAGGGCGCATTATCCTTTTTCAGATTTGATATCAGTCAGTTAATGAATTTTATCGCATGAAGAGACACAGTCCGCTCACGGCTCTGTCTCCCTTCTTTTCCGAATCCAGTCCTTCAGATAAGAAAAACCTGCCAGCACAAATAAAATTCCCACATAAAGTGCCAGCATAGGCTTTTCCCATATCACAGCCTTGTCCTTTAATTGGCCATTGTCCCAATATACCTGGATTGACTCTCCTATTTCCCAATTCTCATTCTGATGATACAGCCGTTCTGTTTTAAGTTCATCTCCGTCCTGATAACTGACCATCACATGCTGCTCCCAGAACTCGATGTACTCCTCACTTACCATACCCTCGCTGTCTGTATAATATATGTCCGTAATCGTGGCATCATAGTATTGCTTTGTCCTGTACTCAGGCAGGGCACTTTTAAAAAACAGACTACACAGCACCAGTGCTGCCAATCCCATAACTGCATATAAAACAAATGTTCCAAAGGTTATCGTCTTATCGCTTAGATTTTTCTTTACCATAATGTTTTTACTTTATCAATTAATAAAATCGCCAATTTTTCCAAGAGCATTCATTGCTTTGGCTGCTGAACTATTGGCATTTGTCGATGTCATATTTGCAACTGCCTTTTCCTCTCCAAGGTCATCTACCGGAGCCACAAGAATCTTTCCTGTTCCACGGAATACATTTACAAGACCTTCACCACTTGCAGCACTGCCAATCAATGTCTTTGTTGTACGCTCTACTGTAAACTGAAGATTTCCCGACCAGCAAACTGCATAAGGACCATCAATTTTACAAACATCATTATCAAGCGTGATTTCCATAAGCTCATCCAACGGACAGGAAGACTCCAGAACAGCAACACCGCTTCCGGTCAGCTTCGTATTAAACAATCCTTCACCACCAAGCACTGCAGAGGAAAGGTTACTGCGCGCCTGCATCTCCACATTGATGGAGTCTGCACTGGCAAGATACATTCCATCCTCTACCACAAGACCACCTGCCCAGCCGGCCGGATCCATTAAAAGAAGATGTTTGTAAGTCGGCTCCAAAATAATGGTTCCATTTCCCGAATAAAGAGGTTTTACTGCCGTCTCATTGGTTACAGCACTTTTTACAAGCTTACCCAGAAAGTCTCCAACCCCCTTGACATCTGTCTTCACCTCAATGTTTCCCATCATCATCTGCATTGCGCCTGCCTGTATACGAAATCCTGTACCATTGAGTTCAAGCCACGCCTGTCTCTTTCTCACATTCATCTCTGATGCATAATAAGCATAGATTGCATTCATGGGGCTGGTGGATAAATCCTTTATGTATTCATATACCTTTACTCCATCACGCTCAGCTACCAGTACCCTGTTATTTCCTTCTTCTTTCTTGATTGTTACACTCATATTTATACCCCTCGTGTTTTCTGCTGTGCTTTGTGTTTTGTGCTTCTGTTGTGCTTTGCTTTTTGTTTCTATTGTGCTTTGCTTTTTGTTTCTATTGTGCTTTGTGTTTCTGCTGTGCTTTGTGTTTTGCTTTGCAACTATATTGATATTTTTATCATACTTGAATCGCGATAAGTTTTCAATAAATATCTGCCGCAAAATATATATTACTGTTAATTCCGCGATTTTTCCACTTTTTGCGTACAATTTAACTGATGTGCGCTTTCAATATCCTGACTGGAACATTTCTCTCGTTGCTTCAACGCTAATCCAAGCAATTGACCTGTTTCATTTGCTTTGATTCATTCGCTTTGATTCATTTGCTTTGATTCATTCGCTTTGATATCATTCGCTTGGATTCATCCGCTTTAATATCATCCGCTTTGATTCATTTGCTTTGATATCATTCGCTTTGGACGTCAGGATTGCCATGTCTGATGTACGTCCAAAATGGGTAACATAAGTAGTTTACATAATTGAAAACTGAGAGATTATTAATCATTTCTGGGTGTCAGGAGGCATTTCATGCTGCTGGCGTCCAATAAATGATAATATTTTTTCTGTCAGAGGAGATTATTCTCCTCCAGCGTCCAACTAGTTTACATAACGCCTTTTTTGTATGCTTACCATTGATAAGAGGAGCATTGATTACCTGATTTTTGGCAGTTAAAGAAAGGATTCATTGAAATTCTGGTGGGAAATGAAGTGATTTGCAGCAATTTGGCAGGGCAGAGAAGTGATTCATTGAAATTATGCTATAGAGAGAAATGATTATAGCGGTTTGGCGGGGCGCATTGTCAATTTTCATGCAGTTTTCGATATAGGAATCAAAAAATGCTATATCGAAAAAAAATCGCAGGAATTAGTTGACATAAGTTAATTATGTTAACCATTTTTCGATATACACATTTATTTTTCCTATATCGAGGAAAATCGCGGAAAAAGTTTCGATATAGAGTTTTTATTTTTGTATATCGAAGGTTTTGCATTATGTAAACCCAAAGAGCAGTTTTGCACCAAGAAATTTTTCGATATAGGAAAAGTTTTCTGCTATATCGAAAACTCTAACAATTTTTAAGTGGGATAGAGGTTCCTGGTGCCCCTATCCCACTTAAAATCTACCCAATTTCATTTCTCATTCATACTGTTCATATAACTTTTCTTATTCATGTCATTCATATAATTGGATACAATTCATCTAATTGATTTCATTCATCTAATTGATCTCATTCATATATTCCATCTAATTCAGTGCTTTGAATAAAACAGCTGCTCCAAGCATGGGTGCATTCTCTTTTACCATGGCACATTCCACTTTTAATTTGTTTTGTCTAACCCAGGCATAGTACCCGTACTCATTTATATACTTTTGTAAAGGCTCTACTACCAATTCATGATGTTGACAAATACCACCTGATATCAATATTTTCTCTATGGAAAGAATTGTGACCAGATTTGAAAGTCCAAGTGCCAGCATTCTTACACTATAATCAATCAAATCAAGTGCCGGCTGATACTTTTCATATGCAAGTTCAAATACAGTTTCCGCTTTCTTTTCTCTTCCTTCAAACATCTCCGGAAATTTGTCATATGCCATTTCAAAAATCCCTGTTCCGGATGAATAACGCTCCAGACAGCCTTTTCGACCGCAATTACATTGCAGCCCATTTGGCTGTACAATGGAATGCCCCACTTCACCGGCGCTGTGAAGACCACCACTAAATATCTTATCATTTATGATTACTCCACATCCAATTCCTGTTCCAATGGTAACACATGCGATATTACTGCAGTCCTTTCCGGCACCAAATTCATGTTCCGCTACTGCTGCTGCCCAGGAGTCCTGTATGACTTCTACTCTTGTACCAGGGAAAAAGGGCTGAAAATAGTCTTTTAATGTCACATCTTCCCAATTAAGGTTCGGACAATATTCTACAATTCCTTTTTCCGGATTTACCGTACCGGGTACTCCAATTCCTACAAAATTTACATCTTCAATTTTTTCGTTATTTTTATCTAAAAGCTCATGTAACGAAGACATGATTCTTTTTACAAAATCCAGTATCTCTTCTTTTCGTGTGGGAATAATAACATGATCCAAAATCTGTCCATCTTCTGATACAATTCCCATATTAACCTTTGTACCACCAATATCGATACCTATATTATATTGTTTGCCCATCCTTATTGCTCCCTTCTAAGTTGCTTAGATTGGTCTGGAGCTTCGGTTCAACAAAAAATCTGTTTAAGACATATTGGCATCCGCCAAGGCCATTCATTTCACTGGGATAGCTTGCCAGCTTTATATCGATATCCGATATTCTAAAATTGTTCAGGTTTTCTTCTACACTTTTCACAATGCTTTTGAAAAATACATGTTCCTCTGTGCACCTGAGATCACCTATAATAATAGAAGGAATATCAAATGTTTTAACCGCATTGGCAATTCCAATTCCAAAATAATGCCCTGCATTCTCAAATATTTTAACGGCTTCCTCATCACCCTCATTAGCAAACTTCACTATCTGGTCATAAGTATATTTTTCTCCAACTGCCTTTTGGTAATTTTTTTCAATTCTTCTCTTTGAACAAAATAATTCCAGACAATCCTCTGCTCCGCAATCGCACTTTTCTCCATTGGAAGCCACTTTTGTATGTCCTATATATCCTGCATTTCCGAAATGTCCTTCATAGACCTCTCCATTAATAACTGCTGCCATACCGATTCCTGATCGGTGTAAGAAATATATAAATTCCTGATTTTCCGGTGAAATTTCCAGATTTGATAATAAATGACTATCATTCCTGATATAGACCGGGAATGAAAATTCTTTTTCCAGAACATCTGCAACATCTATATTATTCCAATCACGAATTCTACTTATTTTTTCTGCTGAATTTCTATTTATATCTACTACTGCAGGAAGGCCCAGGCCCAGTCCTACTATTTTATCTGAAGAAATTTTAGCTTCCTTCAACACATTTTTAATATGGATAATAATGGAATCTAAGATATCCTTTGCAGAGGATTCGGGTGATACCTCCCATACTTTTGTACAAATTGGCGTTCCATCTAATTTTGAAATAGCAAGATATATAGGTCGTACATCTACATCAAGACCAATGGCAAAATAATTTTTTGACCCCAGTGTATATAGGGCAGCCTGCCGCCCCACGGTTTGATGCTCATATCCCGCTTTTTCAATAATATTGTTTTCCTGCAAATCCTTCATAATCGTCAAAACTGTCTGTCTGCTTAATTTCGTTAATCTTGTAATTCCCTCGACTTTAATTGGCTGATAATTTCTAATGGCATCGATAACCAAAGCCTGATTTGCAATTTTTACCAAATTTGTATTCTTCTGCATTGTCTGTCCCCCATTATTTCTTAAGATGTACTCTTAAGAATCCCATCCACCGACATTGACCTTGAATCCATATTTTTCCAATTCCGTCTTTGCCGTTTCTGCATCTATTATACTACATTCTTCCATTTTATCCAATTCATAATCAACCCCGGAAAGCGCATATTTAGAGGATCCCAGCTGATGAAACGGAAGAATATGAATTTCTTTAATTTTTTCAAGCTGCAACAGGTATTGAGCTATTTTTTCCAGTTCCTTTCCTGTATTCACTCCTGGAATCAGCGGAATACGGATAATTATTTTCTTATCCAGTCTCACCAGACATTCCAGATTTTCTTTTATAATATCATTGCTGATACCCGTCCATTTTAAATGGATATCCGATGAAACAGCTTTTATATCATAGAGAAATAAATCGACACATTCCGCAAACCGAAGAATTGTGCTGTTTGAACAAAATCCAGATGTTTCAATCGCGGTGTGAACCTTTTCATTCTGGAATCTTTTCAGCAGAGAAACTGCAAAATCCGGTTGAGTTGTACACTCTCCTCCGCTTAATGTAATCCCGCCATTTGTGTTATCAAAAAACACTTTATCCTTCACGACCTCTGCATATACTTCATCCTCCGTCATGATTTTTCCGGCAATTTCTCTTACATTATTACGGCAGACATCAATGCATTTTCCACAACTGTCACATTTTTCTCTGTCAAAAACCATTTTTCCATCTATCAGTTTGTTTGCTCCATTGGGGCAGATCAGACATGCCCCGCAAGAGCTGCACTTTGAAGAATCAACCATTAATCTTGACGATTGTTCAAAATTCTCCGGATTCTGACACCATTTACACCGAAGTGGACATCCCATAAAAAACACGACTGTCCGTATACCTGGTCCATCATCAACACAGAACTTTTGTATATTTGAAATATATGTACTCATTTTTTTCTCCATTTATTGTGAGCCTATTTCATTACAACACCCTTTGAAAATCTCTGAATAATGTTTTCCTGCTGTGCCGGAGACATTGCTATAAAGTATGCGGAAAGACCACCCATTCTAACCATCAGATTTCTATGTGCCTCCGGATGAATCTTAGCATCCTCCAATTCTTCAATATCGCATGTTGTAATTGTTGCAATACAGCCGCCTAACTGACAGAATGATTTAATAATGCCAACCATTCTGAGTGTACCTACATCTCCCTGGAAATCATTTGCATTGATAGCGGATAAAATAATGGCATCTACGCCCATTGTGATGAAGTTTTCAACGTCACTTACCTGCTGTGAAACGTCCTGATTAGGGTCTGCAACAACAAGCTCTGCTCCAATTTCATCTGCTCTTTTCTGTGCGCCATCTCTTACATTTACAAAATACTGGTTATCAAATCCCCATAAGCTGAGTCCAATTGTAATGTCCTCTGAAGAAGAACCACCTGCAGCTTCATCAACTGCGTCTCCTCCTGCTGCTTCTTCTGTAGCTTCTCCTGCATCCTTTGATGCATTGGAATCCAGGGTACTTTCAGTGGAAACCGCACCACATGCACATAATGACATTACTAAAACAGCTGCTAATAATACACTCATAATTCTCTTTTTCATATATTCCTTCTCCTTTTTCCTGTGTCACTCAAACTGAATGATCTTTATTCTTAGCTTTATTCGTAGCTTTATTTGTAGCCCTGTTTGCTGATTAATTTGGCAATTCATCTTTTACAATAAAAATTGCTCCAGTTATAGTTTTCTTTAAATATCTGCTAAGCATATGCAGCTATCTCTCCGGTGATATTAGTTGCATGGTCAATCTTTTTCT